>NZ_LZHN01000001.1:0-14207 GCF_001690435.1 Gilliamella sp. Nev3-1
CTAAATTGAAAAAGACGTCCATCGGAAAAGCCTAGCTGTTGTAATTCACCGTTATCTCCCCACGTAAAATGTTGTTCGCTACCATCAGGGTATTGGGTCGATAAACGCTGTCCATCTTCATTATAACGATGACGAGTGAGTAAACCGTCGGGCGTTTCCAACTCAATAATGTCGTCGTGATGGTTATAACGTATTCGCCATATCAGCCCATTTTTTTCAATTCGAATAATTCGTCCACGTTGCCAAGTATAATCTTCATAACTGTTGTCTGGGTAAATAATGGTTTTTAACTCGGCATTAACCGTATATTCATAGTGGGTTTGATGCCCTAACGCATCAATCTCAACGGTTTTCAATCCCTCTTCATTATACTGATAGGTTTTGGTCGCCCCATTAGCATCGGTTTCTGACTGTAACAAACCATCTTTATGGGTGTAACACTTTTGACTGCCATCAGCCATGGTGACAATCACGTTTTCATCTTGCCATGTGTAACGTTCATCTAATTGCCCAAAGTTACCCCATTGACGTAAACAACGAACATCTTGACCTTCACCCTCCCAGACCCAGTTAAATTCAGCGCCTCCAGCCATTGTTCGCTTTTGAATAACATTTAAGGCGTCATATTCATACGTTTCAGTTTGACCTGCTGCGTTAGTTGCCCCAATAAGTTGATGATGGTCATTATAGTGATAGTGCATTAGAGGGTGCAGCGTTTGCCATTCCCCTTCCACTAAAATCTGAATAGTGACCGTATCAATCAGTATTGATTGCTTATCACGATAACCAAAAGCTAAACGTCGTGTTTTATTTTGCTGAGGTTGTAAGGCTATCAAGCGATGATGATTATCATAAACCACATTGAGTCGGTGACCATACTTATCAGTAATAGCACTTAAATAGGCCGTTTGTTCAACTCGTTTGAAATGATATCGTACACGGTTGTTACCTTTTTTATACAAGACGTATTCATCGGCGGTGTCGCGTTGGTGCATCCGCACTTATATGGGAATTTAGTTTGTAAAAAACGTTAAGGAGTGTATACCGTTGCGTTGAGATTTTTTTATCGTTTAGGGTTTTGGTGTAATTATTTTATTCTAATTTTGTGCATAAAGAATAACATAACTTGGTGGCAGCGTTAACTGTCACCCAATAGACCGAAGCTTAAAGATATGCTTGATTAAGTTAAGACGCTTAAATGTCTTGAAACCTATTAATTAAATAAGGTAAGCTCTATCAATTATTTTGGCTTGGCGGATAATCAAAAATAGTTTCCTCATACCCATCATGATCAGAAAAATACTTCATCTGAAAATCAAAATCCCATATTGGCGACACAATATGATTAAAAATACTCATATCTAAAGATTTATTTTTCATTTTTACTTCTAATCTTTTCTTTTCATTGATTCTTTTTATCTCCTCATACCCACCGAGCTGATCATCATTTCCTATCATTAATGGAACAATGTTATCTTCCTCCAATTCTAACCAAACATGACCTTGAAAAATAGCTCTACCAGAAATATATGAATCTAAGTGCTCTGTATCAAACCCACCAAAGTAGATATAACGATCTTTGATATTAAATTTTAAGCCGGATGAATAATAATAATCGCGTTCATTATGCATGACTTTAAGGTCATAACAGCATACGTTTTCTATCGTTAGTAAAGCTTTTCGAGCTAATATAACTAAATCATCATTAATATTAATTATACTTTTCGGGTTAACAGAAAGTATTTGACTGCGCCATATAGCCTCATACATATTTATAGATAAGTTTTCTAGTTGCATTTTGCATATAGATGTTCCTTTTTCGAACCAAGGCAAAGAAGAATAGACTTCCACTCCACTCAACCCATCAAAATCAATACAATATTGATAACTATCGGTTAGATCTAATTTGTATTTCATTATATCACCTATTGTTTTTTAAAAATAAATTCGTTTATATTTTCACCTTGGATTGGTGCTCCACTCGTTTGTTTATATCCCGCACTAAGGACTTTTCGTTTGCTAATTAATTGCAAATCTTTAAGTTTGGCAATTTCTTCTATATTTTTAAGATGTTTGTTAGTCCTACTACCACGAATGATTATTGTCCCATCTTTCTTTAAAACGCGGAGGACTTCATCATTTAAGGGAGTATAACCATACGGGTTATCCATTATAATGGTCTTTTGCGAGCCGGTAGCGATATTCGACAAATTATGCGCATCGCCAGCAAAAACACCTGGCGCCATAGGGTGAGCAGGATGAGATATATTATAAGCACCCTCGATAGGGTTTAGCCCGGCACCAATAACGAGTGTTCCATCCTGTTCAGCAGATTTTAAGTATCTTTTCTTTCCAACAATAAACCATTTACATTCTAATCCCAACGGGTCAATTAAGTCTATTGGATCATTATTGACATATTGATAACTATTTAACCCACCCAGTATACCTAGTGGGTCTTGGGTGATATATCTGCTGGTAAATGGGTCGTAATCATGATTTAAACAAAATACATAATTATCTTCGTAATGATATTAGTGGAGGTGGAGTATAATTATGTTTAGCAACATACTCTATTGCTTTTTGTCGTTCTTCTTCGGTAACTTTATCATTATAAGTTAAATAATTTTTTACTACTTTAAATGATTGCGAAAATGCGGGATTTTTCTTAATAAGCAATCTTAAATTTTCACACCAAGGAATATCTGGCCACAAATCTAGATTGCGTGTTTTCTTTCTCATACCTTCTACTTTGATCCATCCGACTAATCTCCGTGAAATAATATATAAGTTTTTTTCGCCTACTAGATCAATAGCTAAAATGAGTATCGGAGATTTAATATCTTCTTGTTCAAATAACAATAAGTCTTTCATCAGTTCTAATAACATAATAAGCCTTAATTCTTGTATGGATTATATTTAATATTTGGATAATTTTTCTCAATATGTTTTAGCATCATTTTGACAGAGCTAAACTCAAGTGGTGCTCCTCCTCTTAATTGAAAAACTCGCTCTTGTGCAAAAGCTCTCGTTTCCCAAGGTGCATCCGCACTTATATGGGAATTTAGTTTGTAAAAAACGTTAAGGAGTGTATACCGTTTCGTTGCGTTGAGATTTTTTTATCGTTTAGGGTTTTGGTGTAATTATTTTATTCTAATTTTGTGCATAAAGAATAACATAACTTAGTGGCAGCGTTAACTGTCACCCAATAGACCAAAGCTTAAAAATATGCGTGATTAGGTTAAGACGCTTAAATGTCTTGAAATCTATTAATTAAATAATGTAAGCGCTATCAATTATTTTGGCTTGGCGGATAATCCAAAATAGCTTCCTTGTACCTGCCATGATCAGAAAAATGCTTTATATAAAAATCAAAATCCCATATTGGGGATTCAATATGATTAAAAATACTCATATCTAAAGATTTATTTTTCATTTTTACTTCTAATCTTTTCTTTTCATTGATTTTTTTTATCTCCTCATACCCACCGAGCTGATCATCATTTCCAATCATTAATGGAACAATGCTATCTTCCTCCAATTCTAACCAAACATGACCTTGAAAAATGGCACTTCCATATATATTTGAATCTAAGTGCTCTGTATCAAACCCACCAAAGTCAATATAACGATCTTTGATATTAAATTTTAAGCCGGATGAATAATAATAATCGCGTTCATTATGCATGACTTTAAGGTCATAACAGCATACGTTTTCTATCGTTAGTAAAGCTTTTCGAGCTAATATAACTAAATCATCACTAATATTAATTATACTTTTCGGATTAACAGAAAGTATTTGGTCGCGCAATACCGCTTCATCCATATTTATAGATACATTTTCTAGTTGCATTTTGCATATAGATGTTCCTTTTTCGAACCAAGGCAAAGAAGAATATCCATATATTCCACTTAACCCATCAAAATCAATAAAGTATCGGTAAATATCGGTTAGATCTAATTTGTATTTCATCATATCACCCTACTCGTAAAATCATCTGGATGATGATATCTTGTAAGCCCTTGTTCTGGTTTACTTAAACAACTTTTTATCTTCTTTTTAGCTTGAAATAATAATTTGCCAAAAAATTAACTTCATTAAATCAATTCAACTTTATTATTGGTCTTTTTTCTGTCTATCAGCTTATTTATAATTATTAATAGCTTCCCGATACCTGTTCTTATTTTTGTGCGATGGGGAATGACAAGGCTTGGCGACAGTGTTAACGGACATCAAATGGATAAAGCCTTTAAAAAGTATATTTGATTAAATTAATAGTATTTCAATGTGTTGAAATCGATTATATTAAAATTTGCCGATATTTCGCTAATGGTTAGGTTTTGCTAAAAAATAGTATTACCTAAATCATCTATTATAGCGGCCAGTACTATCAATTATTTTGGCTTGGCGGATAGTCCAAAATAGCTTCCTTGTACCAATAATGGTCATAAAAATACTTCATCTGAAAATCAAAATCCCATATTGGCGACACAATATGATTAAAAATACTCATATCTAAAGATTTATTTTTCATTTTTACTTCTTTTCTTTTCTTTTCATTAATTTTTTTTATCTCCTCATACCCACCGAGCTGATCATCATATCCAATCATTAATGGAACAATGTTATCTTCCTCCAATTCTAACCAAACATGACCTTGAAAAATGGCTCGACCAAAAATATTTGAATCTAAGTGCTCTGTATCAAACCCACCAAAGTAGATATAACGATCTTTGATATTAAATTTTAAGCCGGATGAATAATAATAATCACGCTCATTATGCATGACTTTAAGGTCATAACAGCATACGTTTTCTATCGTTAGTAAAGCTTTTTGAGCTAATATAACTAAATCATCACTAATATTAATTATACTTTTCGGGTTAACAGAAAGTATTTGGTCGCGCAATACCGCTTCATCCATATTTATAGATACATTTTCTAGATGCATTTTGCATATAGATGTTCCTTTTTCAAACCAAGGTAAAGAAGAATAGACTTCTACTCCACTCAACCCATCAAAATCAATAACGTATCGATAAATATTGGTTAGATCTAATTTATATTTCATTATATCACCTATTGTTTTTTAAAAATAAATTCGTCTATATTTTCACCTTTGATTGGCGCTCCACTCGTTTGTTTATATCCCGCACTAAGGACTTTTCGTTTGCTAATTAATTGCAAATCTTTAAGTTTGGCGATTTCTTCTATGTTTTTAAGATGTTTGTTAGTCCCACTGCCACGAATGATTATTGTCCCATCTTTCTTTAAAACGCGGAGAACTTCATCATTTAAGGGAGCATAGCCATACGGATTATCCATTATAATGGTCTTTTGCGAGCCAGTGGCGATATTCGACAGATTATGCGCATCGCCAGCAAAAACACCTGGCGCCATAGGGTGAGCAGGATGAGATATATTGTAAGCACCCTCGATAGGGTTTAGCCCGGCACCAATAACGAGTGTTCCATCCTGTTCAGCAGATTTTAAGTATCTTTTATTTCCAACAATAAACCATTTACATTCTAATCCCAACGGGTCAATTAAGTCTATTGGATCATTATTGGCATATTGATAACTATTTAACCCACCCAGTATACCTAGTGGGTCTTGGGTGATATATCTGCCTGTAAACGGGTCGTAATCATGATTTAAACAAAATACATAATTATCTTCGTAATGATATTAGCGGTGGTGGAGTATAATTATGTTTAGCAATATACTCTATTGCTTTTTGTCGTTCTTCTTCGGTAACTTTATCATTATAAGTTAAATAATTTTTTACTACTTTAAATGATTGTGAAAATTCGGGATTTTTCACAATAAGCAATCTTAAATTTTCACACCAAGGAATATCTGGCCACAAATCTAGATTGCGTGTTTTCTTTCTCACACCTTCTACTTTGATCCAATCAATCAAATTTAATGAAATTATAAATAAATTTCTTCTACCTACTAATCGAATAGCTGAATAAAGTGCTGGCGATTGAATATCTGCTTGTTTAAATAACAATAAGTCTTTCATCAGTTCTAATAACATAATAAGCCTTAATTCTTGTATGGATTATATTTAATATTTGGATAATTTTTCTCAATATGTTTTAGCATCATTTTGGCAGAGCTAAACTCAAGTGGTGCTCCCCCCCTTAATTGAAAAACTCGCTCTTGTGCAAAAGCTCTCGTTTCCCAAGGTGCATCCACACTTATATGGGAATTTAGTCTGTAAAAAACGTTAAGGAGTGTATACCGTTGCGTTGAGATTTTTTTATCGTTTAGGGTTTTGGTGTAATTATTTTATTCTAATTTTGTGCATAAAGAATAACATAACTTGGTGGCAGCGTTAACTGTCACCCAATAGACCAAAGCTTAAAAATATGCTTGATTAAGTTAAGACGCTTAAATGTCTTGAAATCTATTAATTAAATAATGTAAGCACTATCGATTATTTTGGCTTGGCGGATAATCCAAAATAGCTTCCTTGTACCAATAATGACTATAAAAATGCTTCATATAAAAATCAAAATCCCATATTGGGGATTCAATATGATTAAAAATACTCATATCTAAAGATTTATTTTTCATCTTTACTTCCAATTCTTTAGTGTAATTTATCCTTTTTATCCCCTCATACCCACCAACCTGATCATCATATCCAATCATTAATGGAACAATGCTATCTTCCTCCAATTCTAACCAAACATGACCTTGAAAAATAGCACTTCCATATATATTTGAATCTAAGTGCTCTGTATCAAACCCGCCAAAGTCAATATAACGATCTTTGATATTAAATTTTAAGCCGGATGAATAATAATAATCACGCTCATTATGCATGACTTTAAGGTCATAACAGCATACGTTTTCTATCGTTAGTAAAGCTTTTCGAGCTAATATAACTAAATCATCACTGATATTAATTATACTTTTCGGGTTAACAGAAAGTATTTGGTCGCGCAATACCGCTTCATCCATATTTATAGATACATTTTCTAGATGCATTTTGCATATAGATGATCCTTTTTCAAACCAAGGTAAAGAAGCATAACTTTTTATTCCACTTAACCCATTAAAATCAATAAAATAATTATAAATATCGGTTAGATCTAATTTGTATTTCATTATATCACCTATTGTTTTTTAAAAATAAATTCATCTATTTCTTTACCTTGAATTGGCGCTCCACTCGTTTGTTTATATCCCGCACTAAGGACTTTTTGTTTGCTAATTAATTGCAAATCTTTAAGTTTGGCGATTTCTTCTATTTTTCTAAGATGTTTATTATTTTCACTGCCACGAATGATTATTGTCCCATCTTTCTTTAAAACGCGGAGAACTTCATCATTTAAGGGAGCATAGCCATACGGATTATCCATTATAATGGTCTTTTGCGAGCCAGTGGCGATATTCGACAGATTATGCGCATCGCCAGCAAAAACACCTGGCGCCATAGGGTGAGCAGGATGAGATATATTGTAAGCACCCTCGATAGGGTTTAGCCCGGCACCAATAACGAGTGTTCCATCCTGTTCAGCAGATTTTAAGTATCTTTTCTTTCCAACAATAAACCATTTACATTCTAATCCCAACGGGTCAATTAAGTCTATTGGATCATTATTGGCATATTGATAACTATTTAACCCACCCAGTATGCCAAGTGGGTCTTGGGTGATATATCTGCCAGTAAATGGGTCGTAGTAACGGTTTAGGTTATAATGAAGCCCTGTTTCCTCATCATAATATTGCCCTTGGAACCTTAACGGATTATTCGGCAGGGAATCTATATCGTCCTGATGGTAGGTTTCGTTTATTATCTGTCCATAGGCATTATACTGGCATTCGTAGAGCGTGTCACCTAAGCTGCCGGTAAGGGCTATGGGTGTGCCGAGGTGGTCGTTTTGGTACCAGTAGAGTTTGATATTGTCTTGCTGCGCATTGCCGTGCACCAGAGCTAAGGGGCGGTAAGAGTCTGGCTCGTAAAGGTAGCTTTGCCAGTGTTTATCGTTATCCGTTTCGGCAATAAGTTTACTACCTTGCCAGATAAACTCGGTGGTTTTACCATCCACAGTTTTGCTAGTACGACGGTTAAAGGCATCATAAGTATAAGTGATGATAAGCCCTGTCGGTTTAATCACTTTGATAAGTCGATGCCGGCAGTCGTACTCATAGTGGGTAACTAGACTGTGGTCTTTTCCGCGCTTTTCGGCAATTAAGTTACCAAAGCGGTCATATTCAAAGTGTTTATCACTAAAAAAGGTTAATCGGTTGCCTTTGGCGATATTGGCATGAAAAGGCGTAGGGGCTAGCACTTGGGTTTCACTGATTTTATTGCCCGTTGGGTCATAATCAAACTGCTCGACTTTTTCAGCATGATGTTGCTCGGGATTGACCTCAGGGTAAGTCACTGTGTGTAATTGACCGGCGTTATCATAACGGTAACGGCGTGGCTGATGTCCGGTGATTTCGGCAAGCTGTCCGTTAGGATTATAGTGATACTGCTGTTGCCAAATTGGCGTTGGCGAGGTCTGGGTGCTAATATCATAACCATGATAACGTTGATGGGCAATAAGTTGCCCTAGTGGGTCATACTGGTAACGGTTAACCAGCCCATTGCCTTGACGACGTTCACATTCTCGCCCCGCGTTATCATACAGCAGACCGATTAAGGACTGCCCATCTAAGGTCATACCCCGTAATTGACCATGAATATGATAATATTCTAACCATTGCCCATCGGGCAGTTTTGTGCCATTGAGTAAGCCGGTGTTTTCATCGTAGCGATGGCGAATAGTCGCCCAGTTTTGGTGCTCGGCCGTTAAACGACCAACTTTATTATATTCCCATCCTAAAACCGATTGCCCATCGAGTATTTGTGTTAATAATCCATTCTGATTGTAACTATAGTGCTCTTTTATGCCATCAGCTAGCTCTTTTACGATGAGTTTTCCACGGCTATCACGTTGGTAGCGGGTAATGAGCGGTTTTTCATCATGTTGGTTACCATACTCGTGTTTTTCAATTAAATAGCCATTTAAATCGTAATGATAAGTGGTTTTTACCTCGTCAAACCCAATTTCTTCACTCAATTGCCCCGTTGGCGTGTAGCTGAAGCGGTAACGTTCCCCTTTCTGATTTTCAATTTCACTGATTTGTAGATGGATATTATCATAACGAAATTTCAGCCGTTCACCATCTGGCAGCCGCTTTTCGGTCATTAAATGTAATGGCGAAGCGTAGTCATATTCTGTGACAGCCGCTTTTCGTTGGGATAAACAAGGGCGAGAGTGTGAACGTCGTCAAGGTAATGGACTAGTTAACCGTTACCAGTATGACCCGCTAGGGCAACTTATTGCCCATCAACGTTATCATGGTTATGATATCAGCACCCAAACCTCACCAACGCCAATTTGGCAACAGCAGTATCACTATAATCCTAACGGACAGCTTGCCGAAATCACCGGACATCAGCCACGCCGTTATCGTTATGATAACGCTGACCAGTTACACACCGTAACTTACCCTGAGGTCAATCCCGAGCAGCATCATGCTGAAAAAGTCGAGCAGTTTGATTATGACGCAACGGGCAATAAAATCAGTGAAACCCAAGCACTAGCCCCCACGCCTTTTCATGCCAATATCGCCAAAGGCAACCGATTAACCTTTTTTAGTGATAAACACTTTGAATATGACCGCTTTGGTAACCTAATTGCCGAAAAGCGCGGAAAAAACCACAGTCTAGTCACCCACTATGAGTACGACTGCCGGCATCGACTTATCAAAGTGATTAAACCGACGGGGCTTATCATCACCTATACTTATGATGCCTTTAACCGTCGTACCAGTAAAACGGTAGACGGCAAAACCACCGAATTTATCTGGCAAGGTAGTAAACTTATTGCCGAAACGGATAATGATAAACATTGGCAAAACTACCTTTACGAGCTAGACTCTTACCATCCCTTAGCCCTTGTGCACGGCAATGCCCAACAAGATAACATCAAACTCTACTGGTATCAAAACGACCACCTCGGCACACCCATAGCCCTTACCGGCAGCTTAGGTGACACCCTCTACGAATGCCAGTATAATGCTTATGGGCAGATAATAAACGAAACCTACCATCAGGACGATATAGATTCCCTGCCCGATAATCCGTTAAGGTTCCAAGGACAATATTTTGATGAGGAGACAGGTTTACATTATAATCTTAATCGCTATTACGCTCCTAATCTGGGTCGATTTATTACGCAAGATCCAGCTAAACTTTATGGTGGTTTAAATAGCTATCAATATTGTTTTAATCCGATTATCTGGATTGACCCGCTCGGATTACTTGCAGGTTTAGGGAGTTATGGGCCTTATGACCCCCATCTTGTGCGCAAGCAGTTAGAAGAACTATATGGACGCGGTAATGTGGTTTCTAACACCGTGCCATTGCCAAATAATAAAAATGTTAAATTAAAAGGCCAGCGACATCCTGAATCCGGAAAGGTGTTTGACAATAGAGGGTTAGTTATTTTTGATGATGTTGCAAAATATGATACCGTGTTACCAAGTGCTGAATTTTACAATAAAAGTTATCGTGGACAAATGAAAATGGCAACTGAAGATTTAAGAAGAGCTATCCAAAGGGGAGAAATAAACCCCGGGATATTTACCCCAGAGCAGTTAAACGCAATTAATGCCGGCAAACCTAAAATACCTGATTATATTTGGCATCATCATCAACATCGCGCTAGAATGCAACTGGTTCCATCAAAAGATCATTTAGAAACAGGCCATATAGGTGGCGAAGCATTATCTAAGGGGAAATAAATATGTTAGGATTAGTAAGAAATGATCGGACTATTGGTTTTGTATATTATTGTTTACTATGTGGTGTTATCAATATGGATGAGGTCAATCGTTGGGCAGAAAAGGTCATTGGCGAAAATGAAGTAAGTGATTTACCCGATTATATTTTTGATTTGATTGATTTTAAAGGAATAATTACTGAGTTAGAACGCTTGATCGGATTTTATCCTTGCTGGAGATGCACGAAAGCGCAAAGAATGGCTGTTTATGGTATAAGAGTAAGGAGAGGTCGAAAGTTACGCAAAGACGATGTATCTTTTAATGAAGAACAAGCATTAGAAGCCTTAAAAAAACACCCAGAAATCGAAAAATTGTTCAGGGAAACATTCCCTTTTATCGATTTTTAATTGTTTAATTCGTCAGCTTATATCTCTACCATAAGAATGGGTAGAATTCTCGCTAGCATGATCAGCAGAAAAGATTTATTTACTTTTCTGCTTTTTTTATGCGACCTTAAAAATACGGTATTGTGGTGCTACTGGCAATCGCCTAACCTTTTTTAGTGATAAACACTTTGAATATGACCGCTTTGGTAACCTAATTGCGGAAAAACGTGGAAAAACCACAGTCTAGTTACCCACTATCAATACGACTGCCGGCATCGACTTATCAAAGTGATTAAACCGACAGGGCTTATCATCACTTATACTTATGATGCCTTTAACCGTCGTACTAGCAAAACTGTGGATGGTAAAACCACCGAGTTTATGTATTCGTCTCATCCATGAGACTCACCCTTGCAGGGCCAACGCTAAAGCGTTGTTCAAATTTGTTCCAGACAAATTTGTGGCAAGGTAGTCGGCTTATTGCCGAAACGGATAATGATAAACATTGGCAAAGTTACCTTTACGAGCTAGACTCTTACCGTCCCTTAGCCCTTGTGCACGGCAATGCCCAACAAGATAACATCAAACTCTACTGGTATCAAAACGACCACCTCGGCACACCCATTGCCCTTACCGGCAGCTTAGGTGACACGCTCTACGAATGCCAGTATAATGCCTATGGACAGATAATAAACGAAACCTACCATCAGGACGATATAGATTCCCTGCCCGATAATCCGTTAAGATTCCAAGGGCAATATTATGATGAGGAAACAGGACTTCATTACAACCTAAACCGTTACTACGACCCGTTTACCGGCAGATATATCACCCAAGACCCACTTGGCATACTGGGTGGCTTAAATAGTTATCAATATGTTAATGGTGATCCGATAAATTGGATAGATCCGTTAGGGTTGATTAAGGTTGAAAATAATGGGTTTGAGGCAATTGCAGGAAAGAGGTACAAGGTCTCAAATGGCGCGGATACTGCAATACCTAAAACAGATTTAGATCATCCTATTGTACAATCTCGTATAAATATACAAAATGGTGATACCGATAAAGGATGGATGCATGTTTTAAAAAGACATTTCAGCGGTAAGAGCAATGCAAGTCAATTTACAATTACAGAAGAAGCTAAATATTTAATAGGAAGTAAACAAGTTAGTGATATACCAATTAGTAATATAAGAATGTCAGTGGAGAAAGGAACAAATATAGAACAAAAACTTTATGAACGAGTTGTTAACTTTAATAAAAATATTGGAATTGATAAATTTACAGGAAAGCCAACAAATACTATGACTATCCTTACAGATAAAGCAGGCAATTTAATTACAGCAACCCCAGGGAGGTTATAACCATTATGATAAATGAAGCTAAAATAGCTCAGAAAAAAACAAGTGTTTTTCATAAATTTGAAAAACAAATAATTTATCCTTTTTTACTATCTGAGTTTGGTGAGTTAACTTCATCTTACTTTATTTATCACAATATAGATCAATATGTTGATATATATACTTATCTTGTGAATGGTAAACATGTTATTAATTTTGATGTTTCAACTATAGATCAATCTATTACTATAAATTCAATAATATCGGTAGATGAATATAAAAAAGAGATTCAAGGAAAAGGTAGAGCAAAAAAGGAAAGTAGAGAATATTTAGATAAAATTATGAAAGAAATTAATTCTAAATAAGAACAAAATTTATGTGTACTAGCTCAAATCTAATCTGACACTTTTGTGCATTTGACGACAGTGTTAACTGTTACCAAGCCTTGTAATTCCCAATAGCACAAAAATAAGAATGGGTATTGTACACACAGTGACTTACCCTGAGGTCAATCCCGAGCAGCATCATGCTGAAAAAGTCGAGCAGTTTGATTACGACCCAACGGGCAATAAAATCAGTGAAACCCAAGCGCTAGCCCCCACACCTTTTCACGCCAATATTGCCAAAGGCAACCGGTTAACCTTTTTTAGTGATAAACACTTTGAATATGACCGCTTTGGTAACCTGATTGCGGAAAAGCGTGGAAAAGACCACAGTCTAGTTACCCACTATCAAAACGACCACCTTGGCACGCCAATAGCCCTTACCGGCAGCTTGGGTGACACGCTCTACGAATGCCAGTATAATGCCTATGGGCAGATAATAGACGAAACCTGGTATGTCCACACTTTTTAGTACCAAAAAGATAAGGTCATAGATTCATTTTATATTCAATGGGTGACTGGTAATTTAAAGACGAATGAAGCCTGTTGTAATTAAACCAATCCACATAGTGATTAAATTGCAACCTGAGTTGTTCAAGTGAATCAAAAATCGTGTTTGACACAAATTCAGTTTTCACCGCTTTAAATGTTGCTTCAGCAACAGCATTATCATAAGGGCATCCCTTATGGCTTAATGAACGCTCAATGCCAAATTCCTTTAAACATTCATCAAGTAGATGATTATCAAATTCTTTTCCTCTATCTGAATGAAATAACTCAACTGAATTTAAGTTAATAGGGATTTGGCTGATAGCATCCATAACCAGTTGAGCATTTTTATGTTTTCCAGCACTTCGTCCCACGATTTCTCGATTGCTTACATCAATAATCATACAAAGGTAATGCCATTGTTGTTTTACTCTCACATAAGTTAAATCAGTCACTAACACTTTTCGTTGTTGGCCTACGGTAAACTCACGATTAAGTTGATTACTTACTGTTGATTCGTTGCTTTGTTCTGTATTAGCACGATATTTTTTACAGGTATATTTTGATACTAATCCGTTTTCTTGCATGATTCGACCAATTCGGCGACGGGATAATAGTATGCTTTTCTCCCTAAGCTCTGCTTGTAGTCGCCTTGTTCCATAGGCTTGATAGTTATCGTTAAATATCGCTTTCACTTTTTTACTAAGCTCTTTGTCTGTTTTTTTACTGGTTAATTGTAGTTGATAATAGAAGCTATTTCTTGACACTTGTAAACATCGACATAACGCACGTAAACTATATCGATGTTGATTCT
>NZ_LZHN01000002.1:0-2973 GCF_001690435.1 Gilliamella sp. Nev3-1
TCCATAACCAGTTGAGCATTTTTATGTTTTCCAGCACTTCGTCCCACGATTTCTCGATTGCTTACATCAATAATCACACAAAGGTAATGCCATTGTTGTTTTACTCTCACATAAGTTAAATCAGTCACTAACACTTTTCGTTGTTGGCCTACGGTAAACTCACGATTAAGTTGATTACTTACTGTTGATTCGTTGCTTTGTTCTGTATTAGCACGATATTTTTTACAGGTATATTTTGATACTCATCCGTTTTCTTGCATGATTCGACCAATTCGGCGACGGGATAATAGTATGCTTTTCTTTCTAAGCGCTACTTGTAGTCGCCTTGTTCCATAGGATTGATAGTTATCGTTAAATACCGCTTTCACTTTTTTACTAAGCTCTTTGTCTGTTTTTTTACTGGTTAATTGTAGTTGATAATAGAAGCTATTTCTTGACACTTGTAAACATCGACATAACGCACGTAAACTATATCGATGTTGATTCTCGGTGATTAATTTGATTTTCGTCCTATTATCAACGCCGCTTGCTTTAGGATGTCATTCTCCATTAACAATCGCTTATTCTCTTTACGTAGGGCTATGAGCTCATTTTCTTGAGCACGACGATTAGCTTGAGCTGTAAACTCACCAGTGGTTTGATATTGCTTAATCCACTTATCTAATGCGGATTTAGTCAGGTCGTATTCGGTGACAATATCCGCTCGTTTTTTGCCATTTTGGTATAACATTACCCTCTGTTTTTTAAATTCATTACTAAAACTGCGTTTTTCTCTTCTTGAAATAAGATTTGTCATTGTTGGTTCCTTTTGTTTTTTGGTTATCATAACAATGACCTTATTAAACTGGTACTAATTAGTGTAGCCTGTCCATCAAAAGCGAACAATGGCTGGAGGCGCTGAATTTAACTGGGTCTGGGAGGGTGAAGGTCAAGATGTTCGTTGTTTACGTCAATGGGGTAACTTTGGGCAAATAGATGAACGTTACACATGGCAAGATGAAAACGTGATTGTCACCATGGCTGATGGCAGTCAAAAGTGTTACACCCATAAAGACGGTTTGTTACAGTCAGAAATCGATGCTAATGGGGCGACCAAAACCTATCAGTATAATGAAGAGGGATTGAAAACCGTTGAGATTGATGCGTTAGGGCATCAAACCCACTATGAATATACGGTTAATATACTGGGTGGGTTAAATAGTTATCAATATGTCAATGGTGATCCGATAAATTGGATAGATCCGTTAGGGTTGATTAAGGTCGCTGACAAGGGCGTTGAGGGGATTGTTGGAAAAGAAGCTGATACTCAATTAGTACCAGATACTTTTGTATCAGATGTTACTACTCATAATAAACAATTAGGAGTAATAAATCGAAAACAAGGTACAATTTCTGGCGCTCATAATCAAGATGCATTTTTAGAATCTATTGAAATAACAGGTGCTAAAATTGTAAACCCTAAGTACACAGATAGACAATATCCTGGGTTGATTGAATATCAGTATCAAATTCCAGCTATAGCTGGAAATGGACCAAATGCAGGAAAAGTAACCGGATACAAAGGTGTTGAAAGAAAAACCACCTATGATCCTGCAATACTTTCTGATGCAAAAGTAGCGGAGATGTCAAATAAAGCAGCACATCAAGCAAAAGATTATTTTCAATCAAATCCGACAAAGAACGTGTATGATACTAAAGTAGGTGGCTATTGGTTTAGAGTGACACATGACCCAAAAACTAATAAAATAAATAATGCATTTTTGACAATGCCGCCAAGGAGTATTAGATGACAAATAATATACAATGGTTGAAAAAAATTGAAAAAAATTAATTGAAAATGATGGAGGAAATTTATATAGCTTATTGGAAATAATGTATAAAGAACAAAAAATGAATTTTTTACAGTTTTTATATGATGCTTCCAAAGGAATTGGATGTTCACCGTCCGAAGGGTGTGGTTATGCATTAGACCAAAACTGGGATAGTCCTGAAGAATTTGATGAAGTAAGTTTTATGTTTGGAGATTATTGTAACTATCCCCTAAAATAGTACAGCAAAAAAGTAGAAAATTCTCTATGATACAAGTAAAGGGGATTTAATTATGAAAAAAATGACTGAACATCAAATCATCGCTATTTTAAAAGAAGCTGAAGCGGGTATTCCCGTTAAAGAACTGTGCCGTAAATATGGCATGGGTAATTCAACTTTCTATAAATGGCGAGAAAAATACAGCGGAATGGAAACGTCGGATATCAAACGCTTAAAGGAGCTGGAGGCTGAAAACCGCAAGCTTAAACAGATGTTTGCCGAACTGAGCTTAAGATCCCAGCTTCAGGAAGAAATCATAAAAAAGCTTTAGTGCCCACCAAGGCACGTAAAATGTGGGCACAGCAACTACAACAAAATCATTCGGTTACTATTGCAATGAGTTGTGCCATTGTTGGTTTAAGCCGTTGTGCTTACTATTATCAAGCTAAGTTACAGGATGATTCGGCGATTGTTTCGGTATTGAATGCTATCACAGATAGGCATTTACGCTGGGGTTTTCCTAAATGTTTTAATCGTATCAGAAAGCTCGGCTATCAATGGAATCATAAACGGGTATATCGGGTGTATTGTGAATTAAAGCTTAATCTCAGGGTAAAGCGTAAAAAACGCATTCCTCCACGATGCTCAGAAAGATTATTAGTCCCCAATAAACAAAGTGACTGTTGGTCAATGGATTTTATGAGTGGCAGTAGCCGTAATCAACGTCGCTTTAGGACATTCAATGTCATCGATGACTTTAATCGTGAGGCATTAGGTATTGATATTGCAGTAAGCTTACCGGCAGGGAGAGTTACCCGTTACTTAGATAAACTGGCCGAATATCATGGGTATCCATTAAAAATACGGGTCGATAATGGGCCAGAATTTACAGGAAAAACCTTTATAAACTGGGCTAAATCACATGATATAGCCATTGATTATATC
>NZ_LZHN01000003.1:0-127772 GCF_001690435.1 Gilliamella sp. Nev3-1
AAAACTTCCATATCACTTTTGACTTTACAATATAATAGCAGTCTATAATATTTTTTCTTCCATGTATCTCATGCCTTAATATACAAGAGGCGTTTTCAACTGGACCGCCGACAAAAGGAGCTAATTTAAAAAAATGAGGTAAAACTATTTGATTTTTCTTTTTAAAAGGATAGTTTCTTTTTTTCTTCCATCTTAAAGAAATATCCCAAGAGTTTAAAAGATAGATATATTTACAAAAAGCATTATAGCTATCTTCTTTAGTTTCTTTAATATCCCAATTTCGCTTAATTAAAAAACTTCTGAATAGCTCGCTTTCAGGCGAAAAAGGATTATACTTTAGTTGATAATCACTATTTTCTACAAGCTCCCTAACCTCCATGATAACATTCAACTCAGTTTTGTCATATAACGGTAATGCATAATATTCTTTCAATATTTCAGCCATCCCTGCTAAAAACATATCCGAGGGATGATACAATCTATCTTTTCGAGTATAACAACATGTCGTAATTATTTTATTATTATCCAAAACCCAATTATATTTTTTTATTTTTCTAAAAAACTTATTGAAATCAATATACTGATCATTTCTTAACTTTATCACGAAACTATCATTATCAATAACGTTAAGCCCAGCTTGAACAGACAATAATTGCCTATTTATATTGGCAAATCCAGGATTTATCAAATCTTTAACAAAAACTTTTTTAACATTAAATGAACTAAATAAATTTGTTATTTCCTTTTCATATAGTTCCTTATCATTTTCATATATAACAAATATTATTTCATTTATATCACAACGGCTTTTTTTCATAGAATATGAAATTTTATTTAGGATATTATCATTGTAGGGACCATGAATTAATAAGGATATGTTATCCATTTACATTACCTTTAAAATTGAGTTTTTCATTAAGGGAAAGCATAAACTTTAGATGAGTCCTATTAGGTTCTAAATTACCAAATCCATTTATAGCTATTTCAATAACGTTCTCTTTTTTTGAATTAATTGCTGTTAGAAGGTCTTTATAAGATAACAAGCTCCCCTCAGAAAATAAATTTCGAGCATTCAGAATCAAAATAGGGCAACCATAATCAACAGCATCAATAACTTCATTAATATAGGCATAATTTTCATTAAACATTATGATTTTATCAGTAAAATTTTGATTGAACGTAAAATCTTGTAAGAAATTATCAATTATTTTATTTTTTTTATTATTGGGAGTTAATATCACATGTTTACCTATAAATTTGACAACTTCTTGGTTATTAATAAATTGCCATGAGTCAATATTTCCCCCCCTCCTTTTTTTTCGAGATTTTAACTTCTCATTTATCCAATTTAGACGTGAATCAACAGTAATTAAAGGAGATGTTACTTTAGAAAAAGTTTCCTGTTGAATTGATAAAATATTCATTCTTTCTTCTTTAGACATATTATAAAAATTTTCTATCTTTTCCGCTAAATCAGTATCATCAAAAGGATCAAAAGTAGCAACTTCTTTAGTTGCGCCTAAATAGTCACAACATCCTGTATATTTAGAAGCCATTCCTGGAATTCCTTTCACAATTGTTTCCCCTAATGCTATTGAAAAACTTTCAAATGTAGAAGATAAGACACAAAGATCACCTATGGCAATAAATTTTTCTTTTTGTTTAGTATCAGCAAAATCAAAAAACAAGATATCATTTCTAAACTCTAAAGGTACCTCTTTATAAATTTGATATCTCGACTCCTCATTAGTAATTTCATCATAATTTGTGTTTCCGACAATAAAAAGTTTACAATTATAAACTTTCTTTTTTAATTTAATGAATTGTTCAACTAGAAAACGTTGATTCTTACGGCCTTCTATTCTTGATATTATAAGAATATTAAAAGTATCACTGAATTGTCCTAAATCATATAATTCAGATAATTCTTCTTTAATACTTTTGGGGTTATCAACTAGCTCCACATTAAGATGATTAAATGCTCTTACTTCGTCATAAATAAGATAATTTTTTTTGACATATGCACTCATAAAACTAGAAGGTGAAATTTGGGCATCAGCCAACATAATTTGTAGTTTTTCTCTCATATAACAGTCTTTAATGAAATGGTTTGCGTACTTAACAGGTAACGAAGTATTCCATTCATAACACTCCCGGGAAGCTGTATGATGATGAACAGCGAAAACAGTTTCCGAAAATTGTTTTTTAAGATTTTTTGCTATTAGGCAATCCAATGCCAACGCACAATAATCAGAGACTTCAACGAAATCAGGTTGGATAGAAATAAGATGCTCATAGACATCTTTAGAATTAGTTATACTTATAACTGTTAAGTTTTTAAAAGCTAATAAATCACATTTTTTATCAAAACAATTAACTAATACATATAGTTCAACTCCTGTGTGGTTTAACAGAATATATTTGCAAATATTATATAGATAAGATGCAATACCACCATGTCCAGGATAAAAACCAAATTCATGGGCAACAAAAGCAATTTTGTTTAACATAATTTTTCCATTAAAATTAATATGTTTCGATTAAATATCTATGAAATAATTTTAAATAAGTATATATAATACTCTGTAAAACTATTATCACAAAACAGCTAGCAATTATTTTCAACGAATTTACCCCCCCTTAAATCTAAAAATATTTAAGGGGGGGCAAAAAATGTAAACACTTCCAAAATTTTCGAAACTGAATTACATATAATCTGGCGACATGATATACTAGTTTTTTTTCTTTATATATACAAGAATTTTTTTTTGCTATTCCTAATATTTTTAATATCAATTAGTTATTAATGCAATTTCTGTTAATTTACATAATTAAAAAATAATGATGGATTATCCAATAAGCGAAAAATTTATAAAGGACACATCCTTACTCCCAATCGTTTTATATATACAAAGTTGATTAAACCATAAATATAAGTCAGATTTTAATAAGTTTGATTGTAAATACCCCAAACTTAGTACACAACTCACGTAGAAAATTAAGCTGCCTGTTTTAATGTTTTATATTCGAGCGGTGTCATGTTATTTAATGCCTCATGTGGTCTTTCGGTGTTATAAATCGTTAACCCTTCTTCGATTATCCTCCTTGCTTGCGCTAAGTTGTTAAAAAGATATAAATCGAGTACTTCAGTACGATAGGTACGATTAAATCGTTCAATATAGCCATTTTGATAAGGGCTACCGGGCTTTATATAATCAATGGCTATATCATGTGATTTAGCCCAGTTTATAAAGGTTTTTCCTGTAAATTCTGGTCCATTATCGACTCGTATTTTTAATGGATAGCCATGATATTCAGCCAGTTTATCTAAGTAACGGGTAACTCTCCCTGCCGGTAAGCTTACTGCAATATCAATACCTAACGCTTCACAATTAAAGTCATCGATAACATTGAATGTCCTAAAGCGACGTTGATTACAGCGACTATCACTCATAAAATCCATTGACCAGCATTCACCTTGTTTACTGGGTGCTAATAGCCTTTCTGGGCTTCGTGGAGGAATGCGTTTTTTGCGCTTTATTCAGAGATTAAGCTTTAATTCACTATACACCCGATAAACACGTTTATGGTTCCATTGATAACCGAGCTTCCTGATACGATTAAAGTATTTAGGAAAGCCCCAGCGTAAATGCCGGTCTGTGATAGCATTCAACACCGAAACAATCACCGAATCATCCAGTAACTTAGGTTGATAATAGTAAGCACAACGGCTTAAACCAACAATGGCACAACTCATAGCAATAGTAACTGAATGATTTTGTTGTAGTTGCTGTGCCCACGTTTTACGTGCCCCTGTTGGCACTAAAGCTTTTTTATAATTTCTTCCTGAAGCTGGGATTTTAAGCTCAGTTCGGCAAACATCTGCTTAAGCTTGCGATTTTCAGCCTCTAGCTCTTTTAAGCGTTTGATATCCGACGTTTCCATACCACCATATTTTTCCCGCCATTTATAGAAAGTTGAATTACCCATGCCCTATTTACGGCAGAGTTCCTTGACAGGAATACCTGTTTCAGCTTCTTTTAAAATAGCTGCGATTTGATGTTCAGTCATTTTTTCATAATTAAATCCTCTTTTCTTTTATCATAGAGAATTTTCTACTTTTGTGCTGTACTATTTTAGGGGGTAGTTACACAGTAAGCTTACCGGCAGGAAGGATTACCCGTTACTTAGATAAACTGGCCGAATATCATGGCTATCCATTAAAAATACGGGTAATAATGGGCCAGAATTTACAGGAAAAACCTTTACCAACTGGGCTAAATTACATGGTATAACCATTGATTATATAGAGCCCGGTAGCCCATATCAAAATGGCTATATTGAACGATTTAATCGTACCTATCGTACTGAAGTACTCGATTTATATCTTTTTAACAACTTAGCACAAGCAAGGAGAATAACCGAAGAAGGGTTAACGATTTATAACACCGAAAGACCGCATGAGGCATTAAATAACATGACACCGCTCGAATATAAAACATTAAAACAGGCAGCTTAATTTTCTACGTAAGTTGTGTACTAAGTTTGTGGTATTTACAATACCATTATTAACCGCAAAGACAAGCAAGTGTTGGTGACGGCTCGTTGAACGCAAAACTGGGCAAGTATTAATCGGAAACACCAATCAACGCACCATCTCCAAAGCTAGATATATGATAATAAAATGGCTAACGCCGTTTAAAAAAACGGTTAAAAACATCATCATTTGATAATGAAGCGGAATTTAATTATCATCGTGCTATTGAATATTATTCAAACACCATGGTATATTTTGCTAAGCCTTATAAAAGCAGGCAAAGAGGCATAAATGAAAACACCAATGACTTAATCCGTCAGTTTTATTAATTCATCGTCCATTTTACTAGTTGACGATCAACAGATAAGGAAAATACCATATTTATTGAACTCACTGCCAAGAAAACAGCATAAGCTTAAAAGCCCTGTCTCTTTTTAGGAGTTAAGGCTAATTGCACTTCATGGTGTAATCTAGATTATACCGCTATTTTCAACTATAAAATTTTCCTCAGATAAAATCAATTTATATCCATAATCACCGAATTTATTTGACTCATTTAAATTTGGAAAAATAAACCACAAACTAGCTTGGTTTTCAAAATCTGGAAAATAAGTAGGACTGATAAGTTTCTCTTTTTACTTTCCCTTGAAAACACTAAAGAATTCCCATTAAACATAAATTGACAAATTAAATTACTTTAAATACTTATCATTATTAGCCCCTGGTAGCTTTACAACCACATTTATAGTACCATCTTCTAGGCATTCGAAATCCGTTGCTTCACGTGGCTCAATTACAATTATATCACCCGAACTATACTCTATACCATTCATTCTCACCTTTCCAGAAAGAATTACAGTATATTCGGTAGCTATTTTATGATAATGCTCTTCTTCATAATCGCCTTTATTATATTTTTTTACAGCAACTTCAACATCATTAGTTTTATAAATAGAAGGCTCAAAGTTTCCGATAAACCAACCTTTTGTCATATCATCTAATTTTGCAATTTTCATTACTTACTGTCCTTTACATCCAATAATTCTGCTAAATATTGAGCTAATTGCATCTCCGTTTTAAGAGGATGAAACTTTTCATTATTAATTTTATAAAGAGAGACTTTTTTTTGTCTCAAAATCATCTCATTAACAGACTGACTCAGATAAAAAGAACCATTGATCAAGTTATCTTTTCGAATAACATCCATAGCACACTCTACAAAATCGGCCCCCTTTTTGTAATAATAAAAGGAAGCTAACGCATTTTTACTAATAGGTTTTTTTTCTGAGACTTCAATCACTAAATTATTTTTGTCTAATTTTGCAAAAGAATATCTTGGATGAACAGAATTAAAAGAAACTACACCTGTATCACTTTTATTATCACGAAAATATTGTAAAATTCTCTCGCTTGAGACTTCAATAAAATCATCTACAGCTAAAAGTATTAATTCTTCATCGTTATTAATATACTCTATACCAAGCAAAGCCGTACATACTGCCCCCTTTGTTTGGTCATTTATAATAACAATTTCACTATCAGGAACCAATTGTTTTATAACTGAATCGACCTGAAAATTTTTAATATCATCATTTTTAACACAAAACAAAAATTTTCTTGGATTTAATCCTTTACAATATTCAATCTGTCTCTCAATTACCAATTTTTCATTAATTTCTGTAAGATAAAGAGGGTAATCTTCACTATTTTTTTCAAAATTTTGCCCCCCCATCAAGAAGATTATTTGCATTTAATATCTCCTTTCTCTATTTCTAAAATACGCTTTTTTATATTTTTATAGTTAACATCATCAACTGTTTTAACTACTAATACATGAGCCCCAGAAGCAATTGCAGCTTTGATACCATTTGCGTTATCTTCAACTATCAAGCAATCTTGAGGACAAAGCTCCATTCTTGATATGGCAGTTAGGTATATTTCAGGATCCGGTTTAGCATTTTTTACATCTTGGTTACTTAGCATAAAGTCGAAATAATCTGTTAATTTAGCATAATTCATCATCATTTCAATCGTCATTCGAATTGAATTAGAGCCTACTGCAAGTCGATAACCCTCTGATTTTAACTTCGATAACGCATATTCATGATTAAAGCGAGGTCTACATAGATTTTGAATCATTGATACAGTGTACTGTTGTTTCATTTCATTAATAAAATTATGTAACTGCGCAGGTAATCCTTTTTCTAAAGTTAATTTCTTTAGCTTCATTGAAGTCGGCAATCCGTCATAACTAGTTAGGTGCTCAAAACGATTTATTTCATATCCAAATAAATTTAAAGCGCGGTTAAGAGCTTCATAATGCCAATCTTTAGCTTCTATTAATACTCCATCCATATCAAATAATACAGCTTTAATTTTCATTTAAAATATCCTCTTGCTACTTCAGGAAAATCAGTACAAAGCATTAAATTTTCATTAGTTACGTACTTACTTTTACGAATCATATCCCATTGTTTTGATACATCCCTTCTATGTAAATCAGCCGAAACTAAACAAACCTTTTTTCCTTGTTTAATAAGATTATCAATTTGCGTGTGATCATACCAATCTGAATTAAAGCAATCCAACCAAACACCACAACAATCATCAATTAAAACTGGTTGATTCAAAATATCACTTAGTCCAGTAAAGACATTGAGTTTGTTATTAATTTGACAAACCATATCTGGTATTGACATATCAAAAGTAAAATAATTAGTATGGTTGTATTTTTTGAGTATTTCTTTGATAATTTTAGATAATCCATCAGCTTTAATATTTAGAGCCAATGGTAAATTTCTTCCATCCATAATGGATAAAAGCTGCTCAAATCTCATTTCATCACCTACAGGCATATCATGTGAAATAACTATTTCACCATCATGATCTCTTAAATCAGTTTCTGTACCAAAACCAAGATCAAAGCTTCTCTTGAATGAAATCTCAGTATTTTTTTCTTCAATTGCTTTCCAATATCCTCGATGAGAAAGAACTATCATTTTTTTACCCTCAAAGAAATAGGATTATTAAGAAAAAAATCCAAATCTTTGGGAATACCTAATCCATACATACCATTATATTCTTCACCTATACCATATATACCGATTTTCTTCCCTTCTCTTATTAGATAGTTATAACAAGGGCAAGTATAAAATTCGTTATTAACTCGAATATTATCCTTTATCATTTGTTCAGCAGCTTTAACAAGATATTTACCTTTAGAAAAATTGAATATTCCAACTGTAGCATCATTTGAGATTACTTTTTTTTCAGCTGTTTCAATCACAAAACCCTCATTATTTGTTTTGGCATATGACCACTTAGGATCATTAGATTTCATCGTCATAATCATACCATCTAGATTTTTGTCAGAAATTGCATCTAAATATTCATTTATATCAAAATCAATATATTGATCAGCATTGGCACTCATTAAAGGTTCATTATTATCGAAGTATTTTTTAGCAAGAAGTGCTGTACAAACTTGACCTTCAGTTATTCCATTAATACCAATAATTTCCACATTTTTTGAATACGATTTCAATTTAGGTATTAAATTATACTGATCTATATGTTGTTGTTGGCAGACAAAAATAAAACGATGTTCACATTTCGGTGATAGGTTATCTACAACAACCTTTATCATGGGAACATCATGAATTGGAATAAATGGTTTGGGTATAGAAAACCCTGCATTTGCAAATCTACTTCCCCTACCAGCCATAGGCAATACGATGTTAAGCATATAATTATTATTCCCAATAAATTAAAATAAATGATTAAATTTTCGCATTTTAACAGAAAAAATTAATTCCTTATTATTTTTTTTCTAATTTTTTTTCGCAATTCTTTATTTTTTTTACCTAAAATAAACAAGGTTACTAACTTTGCAATCGTTTTTACTAATTGATAATTCAGCAAAATGAAATTCAATTTTAATCTTTCACAATTAAATCCAGCAAATTTAGTAGAGGTTAAAGTTACATACTTGTAATACAATCTCTTCCACTCAACATGAGTTATACATGAAAAATGATCTAATTTACGATAATTATAAAATTTTTTAGGAGGCTTTAAATTAAAATTTTTCCAATCTAAAAAAATAAAATTAGAAACAAAGTAACGTTCTGTTTGCGTTATTTGGTCTTTGTTAACAGCTACTTTATTATTACACAATACTTTTCGATTATTTTGTTGTAAAAAACTAATGAATATATACTGTTCGGGAGCATATCTTCTATCCGATTTGCCATTTTCTTGAAAATAGAATTCATCAGATTCGCTCATTAATTTGATATCAAATAGTCTTAATAAATCATTTTTCAGACCAAAAAAGGCAATATCTGAAGGATGATAGGGCAAATTAACCTTGTTGGGATTGCGTGAAAAATAACTACAAGCCAAAACTTTATGCTCAAATAAAACATACTTTTGCTCAACAAGATTGTACAAATTGAAAAACTTTAGAAAGGAATTTCCTTTTAACAAAAAATCACTACGAATCTTAAACACATACCGACTTTTTACCTCTCTAATTCCATTTAAACTTGAAATAATGAGTCGATTAACATTATTGATTTTTATTCCATCACAGTAAGTGTGAGCAAATCCGCCTGGATCTTCATTAAGAACTAATTCATCAAAATCTAATCCTTCCAAATTAGAAAAATTCCAAGTAGATAATATAATTTTAGATTCAGGAAGGTACTTTCTAATACTTAGCAAGCTAAGTTTTGTCAAAATAGGTACCACAGGTCCTTGTACAACTACTGAGATATCCTCATTTTTTATCATTTTTTCGCAATCCACTTTCAAATGTTTCTTGTGGCTTCCAGCCTAACTGTTTTTGTATTCTCGATGAATCGATAGCATATCGATAATCATGACCAAGTCTATCGGATATAAATTGAATTAAATCTTGGTATCGTTTGATTCCAATTGGGTGTTTGGGAACAAGGTAATCCATCATTGAACAAATAATTTGCACTATATCTAAATTGGTATGTTCATTATTAGCACCAATATTATAAACCTCGCCAATTTTACCATTTATTAGTACTGCATATAAAGCTTTAGCGTTATCTTCTACATATATCCAATCACGTATTTGTAAACCATTGCCATAAATGAGTATAGGTTTACCAGCTAGAGCATTTATAATTACAGATGGAATCAATTTTTCAATATGTTGAAAAGGGCCATAATTGTTGCTACTGTGGGTTATAATTGCAGGAAATCCATATGTACGAAGCCATGCTTTAACTAAATGATCACTTGATGCCTTTGATGCGGAATAAGGGCTGCTTGGGGAATAGGGGGATGCTTCGGCAAATAATAACTTCGTACTACCTAAATTTCCATAAACTTCATCAGTTGAAACGTAGATAAATCGGAAATTGCCTTTATCTTTCTCTGATAAATTGCTCCAATAATTTCGCGAAGCCTCCAAAAGAGTAAAAGTTCCAATAATATTGCTTTCGATAAAATTAATTGGACTGATTATTGAGCTATCGGCATGGTTTCGGCGACTAAATGAATAATAGCGTGAGGTTGATATTGTCGAAATACACGTTCAAGTCCTTGCCGATTACAAATATCCATCTTTTTAAAGATATATCGACTGTTGCTTGAAACCTTTGCTAATGAGCACAAGTTTGCTGCATAAGTTAATTTATCAATATTAATTACATAACTTTGAGTATGTTCAATAATATAACGAATAACAGCAGAACCGATAAATCCGGCTCCACCTGTTATTAATATTCTTTTAACATTATTTAGCAAAATCACCGCCCTATCCCATAATCCCTCAACTTATTAGCAATTGCTGTATGCGACACTCCGAGCCTTTTAGCCAGTTTTCGGGAGCTTGGGTATTGGTCATAAAGTTTTAATAAGATTTCTTTTTCAAACTGCTTGGTTATTTCATCCAGAGTTTTATTTTCGATATTGTTGACCCATGATACTTGTGATTTAGGTGTTGGCAATACGATATTTTTAACCGTTAATATTGGGGTAGTTAATTGGGCTAATGCAGAGTATAAGATATTTTTAAGTTGTCTTACATTGCCTGGCCATGAATAGTGAACAAAGTAGTCAATAAGGTCATTATCGATCGCAGGTGGTATGATCCCTTGTTTATTGGCAAATTCATTAACAAAGATATGCGTAAGTGGCAAAATATCATCTTTACGTTCTTGCAATGAGGGTAAATTGAGCGACAGTACATTAAGTCGGTAGTAGAGATCTTTTCTAAATTTACCTTGTTCGACTAAATCAGCTAAATCGACTTTTGTTGCACAAATAATTCTTACATCGACATAGACTTCATTATCGTCACCTACTCGCCGAAAATAACCATCATTAATAAAACGTAATAATTTGGTTTGCATTTGAAAAGACATTTCATCAATGCCATCAAGCAATACTGAACCACCATTAGCTTGCTCAAAAAAACCTTTTTTACTTTCAATCGCCCCTGGGTAAGCGCCTGCTGCGTGCCCGTATAATTCACTTTCCACTACCTCATCAGGCATAGCTGCACAATTTAATGCTAGAAAGGTTTGATCGCCACGAGGGCTATATTGGTGACAAGCATTAGCTAGTAAGTCTTTACCAGTACCTGTTTCGCCTGATATTAATAAAGGTTCACTTTGCATAGAAAAAGCTTTAGCCTGTGCAATAAGTTTTTGCATAACTAAACTTTGAGTAGCAAAGATATCGAAAGCATGGTGCCCGACGACTTTGATTTTCGACAATCGTTTTTTTAAGTAAGCAATTGGTTGCACAACAAAGACTGTTTTAGATGGATCAACCATTTTTTGCAATAAAAAGTGCTGAGAATTTAAAACGATGATTGTATCATCTTGTTCATTTATATTTATTGTATTATCAAAATTAAATGTTTTTTGGTAATCAAAAGGTTGATTTAATACTAAAACGTTATGAGGAAATAATACTTTAGCCGTATCATTATACGCAACTAGAAGTTGGTTATTATCAATTTCAATCATTGCAGCTTGCATATTCTTCCCACTTTTCACTAAGTTTTTTTAAATTATCGCGTCGATGTTGCCACTGAGAATTATTTTTTAATTCAGCATAAGTGATTTTTGTATTAGTTAATAGATGTTTCGCTTTATCTGATATTAATGGATAAATCTTATTTAGCTCTGTTAATCTTTCTAAAATGGCAATAGTGCCTTGTCGATTATTACAAGCTAACAATAGATCACAGCCTGCCGCTAATGCTGCTTGGGCTCGCTCGGCATAGCCTCCCATTATTGCTGCACCTTCCATCGATAAATCATCGGAAAAAATCACCCCCTCAAAATGTAATTGCTCACGCAGTACTGTTTTAAGCCAATAGGGTGAACCACTAGCAGGCTGATCATTAAAAGCAGGATAGATAACATGAGCAGGCATAACGGCATCGAGTTTTTTATCAGCGATCAATTTGGCAAAAATTTGCATATCGTGTTCAATGAGTGATTTTTCACGATGATCAATAGGTGTTTCTTTATGCGAATCAGCAAGCACATGACCATGTCCAGGAAAATGTTTACCGGTTGTTTTCATTCCTGCAGCATGCATACCATCAATCATAGCAGCAGCAACTTGATAGGCGATATTGGCATCTTGATGAAATGAACGAGTGCCGATAGCAAGACAATGATGACCTAAGTCTAAAACGGGCGCATAGCTAAGATCGATATCAAAAGCAATAAGTTCCATTGCAAGTACCCACCCCGCATCAAAAGCTAACGATTTAGCTTGCTCAAGCTCATTAAGAGCCGCAAAAGATTGCGCAGGTGGAATAGCAGTAAAACCATCACGAAAACGTTGAACTCGCCCACCTTCATGATCAACCGAGATTAATAAACGCTGTGTAGAAACTGCCCGAATCTGTTTTATCAATTCTCTTAATTGAGTTTGATCCTGATAATTGCGACTAAATAAAATCACCCCACCAACCAACGGGTTTTGTAATAATGCCTTATCTTCTTCGGTTAATGATTTACCTTCAACATCAATCAGCAATGGTCCCATTATTTGTTATCCTCAATAACTTGATTTGATCCCTCGTTAATATTGAGTTGTTTAGAAAAATCTTTAGAGGTAGATCTAGCTAGAATTTCTCCACTTTGTGTTGAAATTAATTCCATTGCAAGATCTGCTCCATGGCTTTCATCAGGCACTTTATAGATAGTGGTGAAAAGAACATAGTTGGCATTTATTGACTTAGCCAACCCAATCATCTTACCGCGAGAAACTAACTTATCATCAGCTGAAATACCCAGCGTTTGTTTAGCTTGATTTATGACCTGCTTATTAACCACTGTGAACGTGTTTTGTTTATGCATTAATTGGTGTAAAGCTTCATCAATTTGATTGCTTGCAAGATAATCACCGCTACGATTTTGAATATCGCTAATTAAAATAAGCTTATTATCAGAACTTGCAAGTGATGTATTAGCCAACTTATTGATAAAAGGCGATAAGATTAAATGCCAATCCGTTTTTTTAACAATTTGAGGAGGCATTTCAATGACCGCCGTATCGCTAGACTGCGTTTCATCTACTGGCGGTTTCATTTCCACTTTTGGGGTATTGCTAATAAGATGACAGCCAGTTAACGCAAAAATTAATGCACTAGTAACAAATATACCTTTGAACTGTTTCATATAATGATTAACCTATTAATCGCCCTAAATTTTTACCGCCCAATAAATGCATATGAATATGAAAGACCTCTTGCCCTGCATCTTTGTTGCAATTCATGATTAAGCGATATCCGCTTTCATCAATACCTTCTTGCTTTGCAATTTTAGCAGCAACTGTCACCATATGCCCTAATATCACTTCATCTTGTTCAGTAACATCATTAATAGTTGGAATAAGTTTGTTGGGAATAATTAAAATATGCTTCGGTGCTTGAGGAGAAATATCACGAAATGCCGTCACTTTATCATCTTGAAAAACAATATCAGCAGGGATTTCTTTTCGAATAATTTTACTAAAAATAGTTTCCTTCAAAATAATTTCTTGAGCCATCAAATTCTCCTTACTATGCATATACCTACAATTAACATTTTACATACTCAAGCATAACATATTTTAACAATAAAAATGTATAGAAATCGTTACATTTTAAAATGCATTTTACACCCTAAAAACCGTTCAGAAAAACTATTGATTTTATTTAAGTTTTTATTGTGAGTTATATTTTAATATCTCCTATAATTTGAAATACTCAAATGCAGAAGGGCTTGCTTATAACGATCAAAATAAGTATTAAAACCACTTGGCATATTCATTTGTCAAATATAATAAGTTGATATATAATGCCACGTCGATTTCAACCGCCTATTTTCATGTTCCTTGCTTTCAATGGGTTGCGGTTGCCCCCGACAGAAAGCTGATTAATCCGTAGGGAGCGATAATGCGTCATTACGAAATAGTATTTATGGTTCACCCAGATCAGAGTGAACAAGTACCTGGTATGATTGAACGTTATACTGGTACATTAACCACTGATGGTGGTAAAATCCATCGTTTAGAAGATTGGGGTCGTCGTCAATTAGCCTATCCTATCGAAAAACTGCACAAAGCACATTATGTGTTAATGAATGTTGAAGCAACTCAAGAAGCTGTTAATGAACTTGAAGATAACTTCCGCTTCAATGATGCAGTGATTCGCAGTTTAATTATGCGCACCAAACACGCTGTAACTGAAACTTCACCTATGTTAAAAGCTAAAGAAGAACGTCGTAGTTCTGAAGAAGATTTTAACGAAGTAAACATGGACGATGATTCCGACGAATAATCGTTTAGTGTTATCGGGTATTGTAAAAAAAACACCGATAAGAAAAGTCAGTCCAAGTGGGATTTCGCACTGCCAATTTTATTTAGAACATGTTTCTAAACAAATCGAAGCAGAACTCACAAGGCAAGCATGGTGCATAATGCCCGTAATTGCTAGTGGACAACAAGAGTTAAGTTACATAAAAAAAGGCAGCAAAATTTTAGTCAGTGGATTTATAAGTACCCACACTAAACGTAACCAAACAAGCCAACTTGTATTACATGCTGACCAGATTAAACTATTAGGAGAATAGCCAAATGGCACGTTATTTCCGTCGTCGCAAATTCTGCCGTTTTACTGCAGAAGGCGTTAAAGAAATTGATTATAAAGATGTTTCTTTATTAAAAAGCTATATCACAGAAAGTGGTAAAATTGTACCAAGCCGTATCACTGGTACTAGCGCAAAATATCAACGTCAATTAGCTCGCGCAATCAAACGCGCTCGTTACTTGGCATTATTACCATATACTGACAACCATCAGTAATTAGCAACAGAGGGAACATATAATGCAAATTATTCTACTCGATAAAGTTGCTAATTTAGGCAGCTTAGGTGATCAAGTTAATGTAAAAGCGGGTTATGCTCGTAACTATTTGATTCCACAAGGTAAAGCAGTAGCAGCGACTAAAAAGAATATTGAATTCTTTGAAGCTCGTCGTGCTGAATTAGAAGCAAAACTTGCTGAAACATTAAAAGCCGCTGAAGCGCGCGTTGCTGAAATTAATGCTCTAGGTAAAGTAACTATCGCTTCTAAAGCTGGTGATGAAGGTAAACTCTTTGGTTCAATTGGTACTCGTGATATCGCTGATGCAGTTAAAGCTCGTGGTATTCAAGTATCGAAAAGCGAAGTTCGCTTACCAAATGGTGTATTACGTACAATAGGTGAATACGAAGTATTTTTCCAAGTACATAGTGAAGCTTTTGCTAAACTGACTGTTGAAGTTATTTCTGAACAATAATAACTCAACTTAAATAAAAAACCCATTTAATCTAAATGGGTTTTTTATTATCTATTTTTCAGTGGCAATGATAAAAATAAAATTAAATATTTATTATATACATCAACATGAAAAATATTTTTATCTTACAACCATTGATTTACCTCGACCACGGATATCTGATACTGCTTCAGGTTTTTTATCTGTGATTTTTATCGCCTGAATATCACCACTAAAATCTTGCTGCTCAAAATGGTAGCCCATTTGCTTGAGTTTATCTTTTAAATCCTCTGGTACTTTGTTTTGAAAGCGTTCAATAAAAATAAGATTAGTTGGTAATAATTGATGATGATAACGAGGCGCATCCATTGCTGCTTTTAATGACATATGATTATCAAAAACATTAGTTACAACTTGAAAGATGGATGTAAAAATTCTTGAACCACCTGGCGTACCAATAACCATTGCAACATCATTATTTTTAATAAAAATACTTGGTGTCATAGAAGATAAAGGACGCTTATTAGGCTCTATGGCATTAGCATCTTTGCTCACTACACCAAACTGATTAGCAACACCTGGCTTACTACTAAAATCATCCATCTCATTATTGAGTATAATACCTGTACCCTCAATCACAACCGCAGATCCAAACCAACCATTGAGAGTGTAAGTATTAGATGCTGCATTACCCCATTTATCTACAATAGAAAAATGCGTTGTCTGTAATTTTTCATGGTTGTTGTTCAAACCAGGTTTAACTTGTTCGGTAAAAGAAATCGCTTTTGGGTTAACTTGTTTTGATCTTTCTGCCAAATAATTAGCGTCAATCAGTTTAGCAACAGGGACCGAGATAAAATCAGGATCGCCCATATATTCGGCTCGATCAGCAAACACACGTTTTTCTATTTCTGCTAATAAGTGAATATATTGAGGTGAATTGACTTTAACATTCTTAAAATCATTCGCTAAATTTTGCTTCATTAATAATAGTTGAATTAAACCTACACCGCCTGAACTTGGTGGCGGTGCAGTTACAATTTGCATATCTTGCCACTTAGCAACTAACGGCTCTCGCCATTTAGCTTGGTAATTAGCTAAATCATTTTCAGTAATTAAACCCTCATTTTCTTGCATCTGTTTTGCAATTAATTTAGCCGTTTCACCTTTATAAAAACCGTCACTACCTTGATCGGCAATACGCATTAATACCTTGCCAAGCTCGGGCTGCTTAAATAGTTTTCCTTCTTGCATAGAACCAAAGTATTGCTTAAAGTGGCCATTAGCCGGCGCTAGTGATTCTACTTCATGATACCGTTTAACTAGTAGTTTATCTACGGTAAACCCTTCATTGGCAAATCGTATAGCTGGCGCCATAACGTCTTTCCAAGATAATTTACCAAAACGTTGATGCACAGCCCACATACCAGCAACCGTACCTGGTACGCCTGAGGCTTTGTAGGAATATAGACTTAAATTCGGGATCACATTTTTATGATCATCAAGGTACATATCTCGATCAGCCTTATTCGGGGCAATTTCTCTATAATCGATAAAATAAGGCTTGCCTTCCATCCAAAGCGTCATAAAACCGCCACCACCAATATTACCCGCTTCAGGATAGGTAACAGCCAGAGTAAATGCTGTAGCTACAGCAGCATCAGCGGCATTTCCTCCTTTTTCTAATATCTCTTGCGCAGCTAGTGCGCCATAATAATCTGGGGAGGCAACGGCTCCAGCCTCAAATTTTTGTTTTAAATTGTCTACAGCAAATACTGGGCTTATCACTAAAAAAATAACAAGGCTACAATACGTTATCAGCCTGCGTTTAAGATAGAACATGTTGTACCTCCTAATAAAATATGATTTATTCGCCCCACTTAACACAAAATAGCATAAAAAAATAGGAAAAATTATGCAATATTTGGTTAAGGGGAATTATCAATATAGCATAGAAAATAAAAATGTTGAGTAAATATTGATCATATAGAAATTTCTATACTTGACTTTGTGATGATTTTCTTATTAATTTCTAATCAAGCCTGCTTAGATAATTTTGATTTGCCTATTTTTTGTAAAAAAGATTCAGGAATCTATGCCGTTTCAATTATGGTGAGGATTCAATACATGATTAAAAGAAAATACTTTCTTATTCATCACTTTTAGAATTGGATTTCGTGTAATTAGCTCAAAACAATTAAAAAAGAGTGTAGCAAACTAAATGGCATACACCCTTTAATATAAACTAATTAAAACTAAGCTGTTTGAGCTTGATTTGCTGATTTACCTTGTTCATCTTTATAAAGTTTATTGTCATATAGTTTGACAAAAGGAATATAAATTAGCAGAGCTAAAATGGCCGACACGACCGCAATAACAGCAGCTTTATAATCACCACCCGTACCAATAAATGCGCCTATACCCATTGGTGATGGCCATGGAATTAATGCAATGATTGGATGGATAAAACCCGTATTAATTGCAAAATAACCTAATGTTCCACACGCCATCGGCGCTAAGAAAAATGGAAATGCCAAGTAAGGATTATATACAATCGGCATACCAAAAATAATAGGTTCGTTGATATTGAATATTGCAGGTACTGCTGAAGCTCGTCCCAAGATTTTTAGTTGACTAGACTTAGCGCAAAAAGCAATAAAGAATGTCATTAATAAGGTAGAACCCGAACCGCCTAAAATCACTAATGAATTATTAAATTCTCCAGCAAAAGGAATATGTTCACCACCAAGTGCATTTTCGTTCATATTAGCTAACATAATTGGGGTGATAAATGCGCCAATAATAGTAGCGCCATGGATCCCAACAACCCATAATGCATGGATTAAAAAGAGAATGACCATAACACCTAGCCAACTTTTGGTTAAATTGGTCACAAAAGCAAATGGCACAGCAATAATATTAAAAATATCAGTACCAAAATAGATAAAAACGCCATTAATAATGATCACAAAAAACGCAATAATAAACGTTGGAATCAGCGCAGTAAAAGACCGCGAAACACCTAGCGGTACAGTTTCTGGCATTTTCACAACCCAATTTCGCCTAACACATAAAAAATAAAGATGAGTTGCCAAAATTGCCATTACGATTGCAATAAATATACCCGATGTACCTAAGCGGAAAATAAAAGGTTTTAAACGTAGCCCATTAAAGACTAAATTACTTTCATCATTAAGTAATGTAATCACGCCTTTTTGCATAACTAATTCAGGCAAAGTCATGAAAAAAGCAAAAATAGATAACATAGCGCCGTTAAGAGGGTTAACTTTAAGACCTGTTTCTTCTTCTTCGATTTTAGTCAGTTCATAACCAACAACAAAGTTAAAATAGAGAGCTAAAATGCCGATAGTTGCTGTGTTGGCAATCATATAAAGATCGCTCACTCTAAAAAAAGTATTTTCAAAAAAGCCTTCTAATCCTGTAAATGTCATTGGTAAAGTATTGAATACTAAAAACATAGATCCCACAATTGAGAAAGGCACTGAAGCCATCCCCGCGGCCATTACTGCTCGAACAATTTTAAATTGCGATACTTTAGCCATTGGCGCCATTAAAAATTTCTGTAAAATTACAAATCCGGTATTCATTTTGTTATCCTCATCTAATTAATGACCTGTTGGTAAGCTTGAATTCTTTGGAAAGATTTATCCTTATTAAGCTCAATTTTTTTTATTTTTTTAAGCAGTAAAAAATTAATTAATAAACTTGCTGTTAACACTATCATTACGGTATTTAAGACATATTGAGTGTTTTTAAAAAAAGGAAAGAATAGATGAAATAAAGATGTATTTACCGAAATCAGCAAAACAATACAAATTACCGATAATGTGGAATAAAACACCTTTGCATAAGGTAAACGATTATTATGACTTCGATAAAGTTTAATCTGCTCATACATCGTTAATATCGCTAGCACAAGGATCGATAGTGGCAAAAAGGCCACAATAGATAATGATCCACCTAAAAATACAAACCAATACAGATTGATAAATAAAAAAAATGCCGTGCTATAACGAATAGCTAAAAAGCGATTAAAATAGAGGTTGGTTAGGCTCGTTTTTTGGTGCATTTCTAATTTTTTAGTTGTCATATGATGGATTACCCCCCTAATTTGACTGCTAAGCGGTGGTTTTGCTCATATAACTGAGCCATCTCAAGTGCAATTTCGCGCATTGTCATTGTTGTCATTAAGTGATCTTGCGCATGCACCATAATAATTTCCATGGTGATCTTTGTACCGTTAGCATAATTTTGTAGTAACTCTGTTTGTGAGTAGTGAGCTTGTAAAATATCTTCATTCGCTTCATCAAGAAGCTGGTTTGCGGTAATAAAATCGGCTTGTCTCATTGCCTTAAATGCTTCATGGATTTTAGTTTTAGCATTACCGCTATATAAAATAATATTAAAAGCGATAAGTTGAATATCCTCTGAGCTCATTTGCTTCATTTCCTCATTCATTGCTATACTCCTTTTTCAATAAGTTGGATAAAAAGCCGTTTAAATTGGCCATAGTTATGTGTTTTCAACAGCTTTGATTGCATTGCTAAATCATCAATTAAATTAATAATGGCTTTAGTTATCATCGATAAAGTTGAATTTTGATAAATAGAAGGGGAAATCATAAAAACGAAGCGAACCTGTGGGTAATTATCATCCCAAAATAATCCATCAGGGATCATCGCAACGCCAATTTTAGATAATTTCCCTACAGGAATTGCAGGGTGTGGCACCACTATCGACTGGCTAAAGAAGATGTCACCTAATAGCATACGATTTTGCATTTGCTTTATCATTTGTTGCTTATAATTGCTATCTTCATTTAACGCTAAAAGATCAAGTAAAGAATCTAAAATATGTTCTTTGCTTTGAGGTTGTCGGCATGGGTAGAAATAATCTGCAAATAAATCATCAATAATTTGCTCAATATCAATAAAATGATTACAAGATTTTTTTGTTGCGAACATTGGAATTTGCGTTCTACGCTCAGAGACAGGCATATTTCGTGACGCAAGATAACGGCGAATTTTTTGTACATCATCATCCGTTAAGAATACAGAAACATGAAAAACAGGCACTTTAAATACTTGCGCTGATAAATCAACGGACGAAATAATAAAATCGACCTTATTTAACGTTTCTGGTTCAATTTCATAATATCCTTGTGTCGCAACAATTTTGATTCGTTCATCAAACTCACATTCAACTCGGTTTTTTAATAGCTGGGCACTGCCAAGACCCGTTGCACAAATAATTAGCACTTTGGCTTTTTGTTCATTTTTTAATTTTTCAATCGAAGCTAAAAAGTGCAAAGTCAAGTAGCCCCACTCATCATCGTGAATCGTAAATTGATTAAGCTGAGGTAGCTGGTTAAGGTAGTTTTTAACTAATTGAAATAATTCTGGTGAATTAGCTTTAATTTCATCAAGTAATGGATTTTCTAATTTAATATTTTGTTGTAAACGAACGATCATCGGTTTTAAATGTTGAATAACGCCGTCTTTCAATTGTTCATCATTTAAAAATAAATACCCTGTCTGCTGCTCAATTTCGATTAATATATTAGTCACAGATAAATATAATTCGCAATCCACATCATTGTGAGTAACATTTGATTTACTCATCAAATGTAAAGTTAAATACATTTGTTCTTGTTTGGGAAAACAAAAACCAATTACTTTTTCAACCCTATTGATAATTTTCTTAGCAACTTGATATTCCAATGTATTTTTTGTCGATTGTGGCATATCAAGATTTTGAATAGAAAGTCCTGATTGTAGACGTTTAATGCTGAGTGATAGATGTAACACGATATTTTGCATCATGACATCAGATAATTTTATCTTTGCCTCACGACATTCATCTAAAATAATAATGGTCAAGGAGTCAAAACTAATTACATCACTAAACTTGTTCAAATAAGTAAGATTTTGTAAAAAGTTAATTGATTCTTCATGAAAAAAATAACTTAAAATAAAATGCCTTTTAGCTTTTTCCTCGCCTTCAACATAAAACAAGGATCGACTTTTTTTGACAGTTAGCCCATAAGGTTGAAGCTGGTGTTTGATTTCTAAAATATCTTTATTTAGTTGAGAAGAGCTAATAAATAATCGTTCTGATAACGCCTCTATATCAATTTTTTGGCTTTCTAATAATAATAGATTAAGAATATGGTGCTTTCTTTGACATGCTTCTCGGCAGTTTGCTTGCTCTTCGTTACGATAGAATAAATGATGTTCAATTAAAAATAAGTTGAAAGCCGTTCTATCTTTAATTTGTAATTGATAACCATAACCTTGTTTACTAACAATAGTTCCGCCATTGTTTTCAATCAACGGTTTTAAGTCATTAAGGTAAGTACGAACAGTTCGATCTGATAATGATAATTCACTTGCCAGCAATGCGCTGCTTTTGAATAGATTTTTAGAGCGAACCATTAAACTAATTAGATCTCGTTGTTTGTTCTTAATCACAATCATCCGTACCTGTGACAGCTAAAACTAGGCTGTTAATCATAGTGTAGTTACTCTGATATGTTAGATAAGCACACATCAAGCAAGTTAATAAGGCGCTGCCATGTCTGGTAATCTAATGACAACGCCAAGCCATTTTTCTAAAACAAAGGCTTATTTTGTTTGGGTTATTTGATATTGTCTTCGGTTAACTTAGCCAATTGCTCAATACCCGACGGTATAGGGATATAGGCCTGAAAAGGAATGCTTACTACAGGCTTACCCACTTCATCACCCAAATTTTTTAACTTATCAAACATCATCATCGTTTGTGGACTGATTAAAAATAATGAGAAATCACTATTTTTAATCATATTGCTTCCTTCGGTTGCCGATACTGCATCAACCGAAATAGCTTTATCTTTACTAGCAAAATATTCTGTTACTTTTTTAGCCATTAATGATGATGACATTCCTGCTGCACAAATAATTAATGCTTTTTTCATGGTTTTTCCTCAACGCAATTATGATCCCTTAATAAAACTTTTATAGAGCTTCTATTCTACTTTTATAGAGCTTCTATAAGTTTCTATAAAACTTCACCGTTTGAAGCAATGACATTCTTAAACCAAGCAAATGAATCTTTTCGGCTACGTTTTAAGGTTCCATTACCTTTATTATCTTTATCCACATAAATGAACCCATACCGTTTTTCCATTTCACCAGTGCCCGCCGAAACCAAATCAATACATCCCCAAGGGGTGTAGCCCATTAAATCAACGCCGTCTTCTTCAACAGCAATCTTCATTTGTTTGATGTGTTCTTTTAAATATTCAATACGATAAGTATCATGAATGCTACCATCTGCCTCGACTTTATCATATGCACCAAACCCATTTTCAACAATAAACAGTGGCAATCGGTACATATCTGTTAACCAATTTAAGGTATAACGTAATCCTTCAGGATCAATTTGCCAGCCCCAGTCAGATTTTTTAACGTATTGATTACCAATCAGATCCTTTTTTTCGTCATAGCTATAGCTGTTATCATTTTCCTTTTTCCTAATAGCATTGGACATGTAATAGCTAAAACCAATATAGTCAACCGTACCTTTAGTAAGCACTTCAAGATCCTGCGCTGTAATATCAAGCTCAAAACCATTGCGTTGCCAATATTTTTTAATATGATTCGGATACTCGCCATGCACATGAACATCCGCAAAGAAGTATTTACGCTCCATTGCTTTTTGTGCCATCAAAATATCACCTGGTTTACAGGTTTCAGGATAAATTGGTATTACCGCCAACATACACCCAATTTTAAAATCAGGGTTAATGGCATGACCTATTTGTACTGCTTTAGCACTAGCAACTAATTCATAATGTGCAGCTTGATACATAATCTGTTCGCGATTATCGCCTGCTTTATAGTAAATACCTGAATTAGTAAATGGTGCAAAATCTTCATTAAAATTAGCTTGATTATTAATTTCGTTAAAAGTCATCCAATATTTGACTTTATTTTTATAACGATCAAAACATACTTCAGCAAAGCGAACAAAAAAGTCGACCAATTGACGATTACGAAATCCGCCATATTCAGTGACAAGATAATAAGGCAACTCAAAATGAGAAAGGGTTACAACAGGCTCTATATTATGTTTCAGACATTCATCAAATAGATCATCATAAAATTTTAATCCTTCTTCATTTGGCGCAAGTTCATCACCTTTTGGAAAGATACGCGTCCACGCAATAGAGGTTCTAAAACATTTAAAACCCATTTCGGCAAAGAGTTTAATATCATCTTTATAGTGATGATAAAAATCAATGGCATCGTGATTTGGATAATATTCACCTTCAATCACACCTTCAGTAATTTTTCTATAACTTTTAGGTGAGCCCACCGTCATCACATCAGCAACACTCACTCCTTTACCGCCAACTTGCCAAGCCCCTTCTAATTGGTGAGCAGCAACAGCCCCCCCCCACAAAAAATCTTTTGGTAAACCTTTATTTTTCATAATTAAGTACCTGCGTTTATTGATAATTCAAATTTAGTATAAAAGGAAAAAAATAGAATTACTAACCAACTTTTTCCTTATTGATCAGGAAAAATATAAGTATATTTTGGAGGAAAGTTATGAATTAATGTTAGTAAAGTGAGTAACTTTTTTCGATATTTAGAACTTTATCAACATACACGATAAATATCTAAAAAATAATTTTAATTTTTAAATAGTTAAAGAAAATTTTAAATAAACTCTTCAAGCCCATCGGCATATTTTGAGGGCACAAACTCGATAATATGATATTGAGCAATTTAATGAATATAAAATGTCACTTTCTGCATGATTAAACTTGCTTTTCCTTACTTTCTACTCGGCAAAGAATCACACCGCCTGTGCAAGAACTTTACGATCTGATGATATAAAATGTCCTTATTTATAGTTAATTTCAAGATAATTAATATGTTGCTGTAAATAACGTTCTATTTCGCTAATAGGTTTAAGGTAATTGAGAGAAAAAATAAACAGAATTTATATCCAACTAGGATTAAAAAGAAAACCAATATAATAAATCCGTTTTTACTTGTGATAGAAATAATCTAATCCTAATTTATTTTATTCTCACAAAAGTAATTATTAATAAAAAAATTAGGATGATATAAATTATTTCTATCGAATTATTATTTAACTGTTATGCCTAATGATTATTTACGTTGCCATTTACCATCTTCACCCTTGTGGTAAACCTTTTCGACCGCTGACCAAGCCACTTTAAAAGCAATCGTTTCGGGATCACTATTATCACGCCGCTTATGCGGATCTTGATATTCCTTAATCGCACTATTGAATGCTTCTTTAAAAATATCTTGCGCATGTTCAGGCAAGACATGGCGTACTGAATCAGGTAAATCTTCACGTGTTTTATATGGCATATCACATTCCCTCATAAATTAATCTTAGATGACTGAAAATTTAAAATGGTAATGGTAAAAATAGCACTCCAACGAATGTATTCCCATTTATAAAATAATACAAGTGCTAATTTCATTTAAGAACCCGCTGATGTGATCTAACGAGTCGGAATACCTCACATTGTTGATAGTAATTTCAGCAATGACAGTAATGCATATACCTAACGCCGTATCCCAAACAAGCGATATGGCGTCTATATCATAAAAAAATCACCGTTATCGATTGGCTAAATATTTATGGTCAGTCGTCCGATCATTTATAATCAGCTAACAAAGAACAAAGCTAGATTGAAGATAAATTAAGACAGCAAGCTAAATTTTTGTAAAAAATATTCAGGATTCTATACCGTTTCGTGGTTAATTAATACTTCACCGTATCTATTTGTTAAAACATGTAATAACTATCGTATCAATCAATGCCAGAATTATTACGAATAATTGAGCATAAACATAGCAATTCATCGTTTCAACTTCATATTTTATTAGAAATAATCATTAAAAGATAATAAAGTATTAACACACTGAATTTATAATGCCAAAATTAAGGAAATAAATAATGAAAAAAAAATTTTTAACCGTATTGATTGCTGGATTTTTGATGATTGGCTGTGATGACAAACCAACCGAAAACAAAACACAACAACCCACAGCAACTTCAGAGGCTAAACCTTCTGATTCTAAAAAGACTGAAGATGTTTCACGGCAATTTGCACTGAAAGCACGTAAAGGTAATATATGGCTAGAGGTTTTTAATGCTAATGTCACCCAAGCTGCAGATGAATTAAGAGGGAATGGACATGGCAAGATGACTTCTTCTCTTTATCATCTTGATAGCAGTGTTAAGAATTTTTTAAGAGGTGTCAGTGATAAAAACGGTAGAATTGATGTCAATCGTGTGAAAAAAGATCCAACGAAACTTTTTATCGGCTCTCACCCAGAACCAAAGGAGCTTGATGAATATAAACAATTGATTACTGAGTTATTAGCATTAAAACCAGAGTTACCCGAACTTGATGCCGCAGGCAAAGCATTAAGTGATAAATACGTTGAAATAGGATTAGCTTATGACCAGATAGCTAAATATTATTTAGATAATGAGTACAAATTGGATGACTTTGCCAAATTACCTGAACTGTTAAATAATCTTGACACGCTTTATAACCAATATGTTGAAGCAAAAAGTGTGGCTTTAGCAGCTTATGGTAAATTATACAAAGAAATCCATGCATTTCAAAAATCAGAAATAAAAAACAAAGGGTTAACAATTAACTACAATTGCATGGAAATCATGGATTTATCTGAAGATGTTATCGAGTTAATCAATGAAAGCTTTAACGAAAACAACCAGTTTAAAAATCTCGATAAATCAGCCCTTGAACAAAAAATTCAGCAAATAGAATCCATAACCAATGAATTAATGACGAATAAAGGCAAAAATAACTTGATTAAACAACAAGGTTTAAACGATATGTATTATGACCGTTTTGTTGATCGTTTACCTGGATTGATTAATCAAATGAAAGTAGTTTTAAAAAATTTACAGACCAATACTATAGAAAGAGAAGTTGATTCTTTGAATAGCGAACTTAAAAGTGTAATTAGCGGCTATAATCAAGTAATCAATTAAAAATAGATAAAGATCGTTTCATTGCTAACATTTTAGTCATTATCAATGACAATAAATAGTGGTATAAATAACAACGGTGTAAATATTACACCGTTTGCAATGCATGAATTTTGGTTAAATAACCATCTGCATATCATTATGTAGTTGGTTATGTAGCTGAATGTAAATAGAGTTCAATATTTAATCTGCGTTGATATTCATTTTTTTATTTTGCGCTGCCGACGAAACTGCACCAATAAACACAACATCACTTGACGAATTTAATGCAGTTTCAACCGAATCTTGAATAACACCGATGGCAATACCAATACCGATGACTTTGGCTGAAATTTCATTAGGTATACCAAACATACTACAAGCAACAGGAATTAGTAATAATGAACCACCAGCAATCCCCGACGCACCGCAAGCACACACAGAACTGACTATACAAAGTAATACCGCAGAATAGATATCAACATCAATATGCATTGAGTTAACTGTTGCGAGTGTTAAAACGGTAATTGTTACTGCTGCCCCTGACATATTAATCGCAGCACCTAAAGGAACAGCAACTGAATAGGTATCTTCATCCATATTTAATTTTTTGCATATTTCGATATTAACTGGGATATTAGCAGCTGAACTACGAGTAAAAAAGGCAGGTATTGCGCTATCTTTTAATGAGGTAAAAACTAATGGATATGGATTTTTTCGCATTACACAATAAGCCAATAATGGATTAAGAACTAATGCCACAATCAACATGCATGATACTAATACACCTAATAGATGTGCATATTTTAATAATTCGCCAAAACCTGTTTCGGCCAGCGTTGAAGAAACCAGCCCAAACACACCTAATGGTGCAAAACGGATAATAATTCTTACAATAAAAGAGATAGCATAAGATAAATCATTCATCATCGTTTTAGTCGTTTGGCTTGCATGCCTTAATGCTAACCCTATACCTATTCCCCATATAATCAAACCAATATAATTTGCGTTAACAAGGGCATTAACAGGATTATCAATCATTTTATTCAGTAATGTTTTTAAGACATCTTTAACCCCGTTGGGTGGAGTCAACTTGATCTGCTCCAGTGCATCGCCAAATGAAATTTGCGATGGAAATAAAAAACTAGCAATAGTTGCTAATAGTGCAGCTAACATCATTCCAACAAGATAAAGGGTAATTAACGATCTCATATTCGCCTGTTTACCATGCTGATGGTTGGATATTGATGCAATCACTAAAATGAGCACAAGTATAGGAGCTACCGATTTTAAGGCATTAATAAATAGTCCACCTATAAGAGACATTCCTAATGCGGTATCTTTCGATACTGCGGCGAGAATAATACCAAATATTAAGCCCAATAAAATCTGCGGTATCAACCCTACTTTTAAGTAAAAACGAACCAACGGATGAGAAGAATGAGTCATAATATGCCTTTCTTATTAAAATAAAGACAAAACAGTAACATAATTCAATATGATGTTTTAGAAAATAATGATTATCATAATGTTTTTTTATATAACAATTTGAATAATTACTAAATTTAATTATTCACAAATTAAACATGCTTTACATTACCAAATGTATTGTTAAGAAATAACTACATTACTTAATAAACTCAAGCAATTGTCTTGCTTTATTTACTGCCGTTGATTTTACTTTTGCATGGGCTATGTCGGCTAATCCTTGCCAATGGGAATCAGATTCAGAGAGATAACCACGCTTTGTTGCTTCTTGTAAATAAGGCACATAAATGAATGACATATCTAAAATTCGATTGATCCAAGCAGGTATTTTTTCACCTCGTTTTGCTATTTTTCCTACAAACTTAATGCCCTCAATTAATACAGGGTAAAATACTGATAATAAATTAGGCTTTTTTTCCAGTAATCGGATTAATTTAGCTGGGCTAAAATCGGGATAGTCAAGGAATAAGATAATTGCTTTACGCATGATGTCAGCGTCAATGACGCCTTGTTCAACATTTTGTTCAAAAATTGAATTTGTGTGATAGGTATCACTATCTTGCGCTAATAATCCAATAATCACCATTACCAATGCGTTAGAAAAAATTAAGTTATTGGCATTTTTACAATTTTCCAACCAATATCGGCTCTTTTCAACAATCAGACATTGGCTCGCTTCACTCCAGTGTAACCAAACGCTTTCTGTTTGAGAATCAATGCAAAATTCTGAATGATTCAATGGCGCGGGATAAGCTTCGCATTGCCATTCGTTTTCTAAATCATAATACCAATCACCTTTAACAATCTGGAAAACTTGATTTGCTACATTAGGAAGTTTCAAAGTAAATAATAACGATTTAGACAAACGTTTAGAAAATTGAGAAGATGGGTTAATGACAGGCTTACTCACAGAAATAGAAACATTATCTTCAGGTACAACGCTAATTTTTTCCGTCTTTACCCATACTTGATCAAAATCATCAGGCGCCAGCATAGACACTTCTTGTTTTAAAGGCGCTGGTGCTATATTAGGGAACTTTTCAACTATCGCTTGGGCTTTCTTTATTGCATTAGCACTACCTTTTTTACTGGCTAACATCCTGATGCCTAATAATTGTAATTGGCTTGCATCAGCTATACCCTGATCAACAGCATATTGAACTTCAGGTAAAAATTCAGCGATGGCATCGACCGTTTCAACAGTGCCTGATAACATTCTTAGCGCATTGCATGAAGCAATAATTAATTGATCGAAAATGGGCCAAACTACCGAAAGCATCCCTTGTTTTCCAATATCAGCTAATACAGCAACTAAACTTGCTATACGGGATAAACGCTCCAATAGCAAAACATCGGCCACTCCAGGTATAAGCAATCCTCGTTGCCATGCTTGATTCACGGCTTGTGCTATATTACCAAGCACATGAGAGGAATGAGATCGCTGTGCTGCTAAAAGTGTAATTGCTGAACGAGGGGGAAAAGGAGAGCGTTTTTTAACAAGTTGCTCAAACACAAAACCTTGATGATATGATTTGGCCCAATCAATATCAGAAGGTATAACACTATCGCTCCATAAGGGAAAAATAGAAAAAAGCTCAGCAGTATACCAACTATTGCCTATTCGTTCTGGAAAATCACTTAATGATTGAGGAAGAAACGATACATCATTAATATTAGCATTTAACGCTAATTTTGGTTCAATCACGGGATCATTAAGATACTGTAAGACCAAAGCCTCGGCATTTTGCGACATTTTTTGCCCTGACGGCAAAGTGACAGTAATTTTTAGTTTACTAAGTTTTTCTTTCGTTGATGATGATTGTGTCGATACATCAAGACGAGTCAATGCTAAAAATAGATCCGCTTCTAATACATCAATATTTAATTGCTGATAAGTCTCTAATCGCTGACAAAGATCATCCACGGTTATTGACAAATCACTCATACTCGGTGTTGACAGTAAACAAGGAATTTTTCCTAAGTTTTTACAGACAATATAATCGCGCGCAGTTAATAAACAAGTAAAATTATCGTGATACGGGATCTCTTTGCCTTTGCGCCAATAAAATATAAAACCGAGTAACTCATCAGCTCGCAATTTTACGCCGACTAAACTCGCTTTTGCGGCTTGAGGATCGTTATAAGCGATCGTATTGGCGACAGCTAAAAACCGTTCCATCACACAATCATGGGCAGATACGTCCCTTTTTACCAATTCAGAGGCTAGCTCTGTTAATATATCAGGTGAAATAGGCGCTAACTCGAAAGGTGGTAATTGCCAAAGCGATGGCGTTGGATGCCAAAGTTGCTTTAATGCCACTGGGCTAGCTTGCGTAAAATCACCATCAAGCTGCCACTGTGTAATTATTTTTCTGGTTAAAGCAACAATCGAGTCATCGGTTTGGCTAAGTAATAAAGTAAATAAAGGCATAAACCGATCAGCATTTTGGGGTATATTACGGTTGAGTGCTGTTTTTAACACCAATTTTTGCGTCGATTTTATTTTAGACGATAAACTGGCCGTCATCACTTCAACTAGTAATTCATCATCAACAAACGGAATTAAAACAGGTGCTAATCGATTAATCATCGCAGCCTCCCCCGTTGTTAGCAATGGAATTAAAGCAGATGCCCGTTGGCAAAATTCAGCATCAGTAATACCTAAACCATCAAGTGTATAAAGCCATGCTTTACGATCTACAGGGCGAGAGGCGATATCTAGGGCTAAGAAAAGAAGTTCTTTTGCTTGCTCATACTCAAGCCAACCTAATGCTACCCCTAAACTAAATAACTGAGTAAAAGATTGTGTTGCTGGTATATTTAACGCTATAGCAATATGAATGTGTTCAAAAAATCGGTGCTGACATTGCGCTAAATTTGGCGGGGTTTTATCGTAAAAATGCTTTACAATATCGTCACCCCGCATAGCAACGGCTGCGTACAAAGTCCAATCACTGATATAATTGGGATTTTCTGGAATCGCTAAATTTAATTGATCGACTAACTGAGCAACAAGATCTGTTGGTGCTGATGCTGATTGTACAAATTTCTGCGCATAATTCTCACCGCGCGCCATAATAACGGGCAATAACAAAGAGGAATGGGCATAACGCACAAGCTTTAGTGCTCGGCTGGCTGATACCCCAATCCTAATAGCATACAACACTAAATATGCTTTATTACACTTAACATAGTCTTGTAGCTCGAAAGAGTCTCCCCTACGAACATACCCATCCCATTCGCCACTTTTTAATCCAGAAAGGGCAATTTTTTGCTGTTCCTTACTGCCTAACGGCTGTTGCAAAATATTATCTGGTGTAACATTATTCCAGTTTAATGAAATAAAAATAGCTTCTGCTTTTTCTAAGTTAGCATTCATAAATATTTTCCTTAATTTGAACCGCTAAAATATGTTTGCAAGGTCCTTTTTTAAGCTGATGATTTAAATACCATGAGCAATTACATTGCGATACCATTTCATTATTCTGTCTAACTAAACGGACTTGATAATCTTCATCATTAGAATGAACAATCCAAGTGGTTTCATCAATCTGATCAATAAATTCAACTAGCTTATAGGCCGATTTTAAACATGGGTTATCTTTTATGACTCGATTAGGATCTTCAGGCAATTGGCGATGAAAATAGCTTTTTTGATAGGCATCAAAACCAAGTTTGCCTGAAACAGCAAGGTAAGCCAACGCACTATCGATATTCCGAGCATCTAAATGAGTTTTTGAAGATAATTGCGCCGGATCAATCTGCGAATCAAATTGCAAAATAGATTGAACAAGTTGAACATTTTGTAATTGCTGTTTTGGCACAAGCGATTCAAGTAATGCTCCTTCACCTGAATACCCCTGCCATGGTTGAGCAGTTAAGCTTAAGGTAAGCCTTGCACCATCAAGAGCGACTTCAACCATGCATGGCCCTTGTTCTCCGCTTTCCAATCGATAAAACGTTAAGCTTTTTATGTTGGTCATTAACCGCTTCAGTGCACTTAATCTATGTAAGCCAGAAATATAGACACTATTAATATCGCCTTGAGACGCCAATTTAACGCCCGTATTAGATGGAACGACCCAACTTGCTTGTTGTTTGCTTGTTACTGCTGGCAATCTTGCAATAAAAGTTTGCGCATGAATTCCCGCTACAGTAAAAACAGCCGCCATTTTAGTATGAATTTCAGTAAGATTGCCAAGTGCTTGAATCCACCTATCGGGCATTTCAACTGGGCGCTCAACAACAGTTTTTATACTGATCACATCGTGATCTTGTTGTTGGATATGGCGCGTTGCTAAGCCTTGCTCACCAATATTGAGGTGAAGTTTATCCTTACTATTAACCTGATTTAGTGCTTGCCTTAAACCAAGGCCAATATCGACATTGGTTGTACCGCGTAATATTTGCCCATCGAAGCCTTGTTGTAATAAATCCAAACGAGCATAAACACTATTACAGGCAGAAAAAACCTCAGCTCTTAATTGATCCCCCTGAGCAGATAAAATAGGATCTCGCAAAGCCACTGGTACGGGTTTAAAATATCGGGTCGCAGTAATATCTGCTAATACAAGTAAACATCTAGCAAGAATTTGTGGATAAAGTGCGTAACCAGTAAAAAATTGAGGGTTATCAATAATCCCATTAGGTGTTAAGGCTGATGATAATGCTAAAGCTAAAGCCCCATTTGTCAACGTTGATTGCTGAGAAAACTTCAATATAAATCATCCTACATATGAACATAGGCAAACTATCTGACGCAACGAGTATAAAATAAGCTTAATATATCGTCTATATTTGATTATTTCAGTGATTTTGATAAAAAACATGATTGTTTTTTCTGTTTAATCTATACAATTTCAGCAATGGCAACATCCGCATTGACATAGTTACCTTCTTTGATTATTTGTTTTAAAACACCATGTCGATGTGCTATAACTTGCACTTCCATTTTCATAGCTTCCATAATAGCAATCACATCACCTGCATTTACCTTTTGATTATCGTTTATCACCCATTTAAAAAGGCTACCTGAGACAGGCGATGGGACAATTAACTCAGAAAGCGCCGCTTTGCCACAAGAAGGTGTAGCCAAATTAACATCTGTTTGCAAAGATAATCCAGCTAATAATTGTGCAGGTAAACCAAGTTTACAACGCTTACCATCAATTTCAATAAAAGTATGTGTAAGTATTTCTTCTTTTTGTGGTACTTGCCTTTTTGCTGACGCTATCGCGGTATCAAATTCAGTTTCGATCCAACGTGTATGCACGTTAAAATCATCACAAAAATCAGGGTGCTCAATGACCGCACGATCAAATGGTAATACACACGCAACGCCCTCAATTGAAAATTCTGCTAATGCACGCCGAGCTCTTGCTATAGCTTGCTGTCGGTTATTTCCAACAATAATAAGTTTTGCAATAAGTGAATCAAACATTGCAGGAATGGACGATCCCGCAACTACGCCACTGTCTAAGCGTACACCAGGACCTGTTGGCGCATCAAAACGCGTAATCGTTCCAGCTACGGGTAAAAAACCATTTGCCGCATCTTCAGCATTAATACGAAATTCAATAGCATGACCTTGTGGTTTAGGCGTTTGAGTAATACTAAGTGGTAAACCTTGAGCAATGCGTAGCTGTTCAATAACAAGATCAACACCAGTTGTTTCTTCTGTAACAGGGTGTTCAACTTGCAACCGAGTGTTGACTTCAAGAAAAGATAATTTGCCATCTTGGCTAAGTAAAAATTCAACTGTCCCTACTCCTACATAGTTTGCTTTAGTACAAATAGCAATCGAAGCTTGAATAATTTGTTGTTCTACATGCTCGGAGATAAAAGGTGCGGGTGATTCTTCAATTAATTTTTGATTGCGACGTTGCAATGAACAATCACGTGTTCCAACAACTACGACATTTCCTAACTTATCAGCAATAATTTGTGCTTCAATATGCCGAGGGTTATGTAAAAATTGTTCTAAAAAGCATTCTCCACGCCCAAATGCCGCTGTCGCTTCACGTACAGCGGAATGGTAAAGCTCTTCAACCTCGTCCTTGTGCCAAGCGACTTTTAAGCCTCTACCACCCCCACCAAAAGCAGCTTTAATCGCAATCGGTAAACCATGGGTATGAGCAAACTCAACGACTTCTTTAACATCTTTTACTGGCTCTTTTGTTCCAACCACTAAAGGAGCGCCAACTTGCAAAGCAAGCTGTCTGGCTTTCACTTTATCGCCCAGTATTTCAATCGTTTCTGGATTTGGACCAACCCATATCAAACCAGCATCTTGTACTGATTTAGCAAATTCAACACGCTCTGATAAAAAACCATAACCAGGGTGTACCATTGTGGCACCTGCTCTTTTTGCTATCGTAATGATTTTATCAATATCAAGATAAGTTTCACTTGCTAGATTACCTGACAACCCATAAGCCTCATCAGCCATTTGCGCATGAAGTGCATCAATATCAGCATCGGCATAAACTGCGATAGACAAAAAGCCCATATCACGACACGCTCGTATAATACGTACGGCAATCTCACCTCGATTAGCAATCAATACTTTATGAATTATTTTTTGACTATTTTTAGACATGAGCAACATCACTCCCTTCAAATTCTTTAAATATTCCGATAGGATTAAATTTTATTTTAGCATTGACTGGAATTTGACCGGCTAAGTCTAAATGATAATTACACACAGCGCCAATAACAGGATATCCCCCAGTTAATGGGTGATCATTTAAAAATAGCACGGGTTGTCCATTAGCAGGAATTTGTATTGCACCAACACAAGTCCCTTCGCTTGGTAATTCTTGTTGCTTGTCACGACTTAAAGCTATGTCACCAGATAAGCGTAAACCAATGCGATTAGAGGCTGGTGTAACCTGCCATAGTTGCGAAGAAAGTAATTCTACGGCTTGCTTAGTAAACCAGTCAGTGCGTGGCCCAAGCACAATATCTAATACAATAACATCGTCACAAGTAGGATAGTGCATAACGGGAGTTTCCATTAATGACACCGCATTTAAGTTTTGATTGTGCTTAATAGCTAGCGTTTGACCAACATTAAGTGGTGATGGCCCAACTTGCGCAAGAGTATCATAAGAACAACTTGTTAAAATAGGCGATAGCTGAAAACCACCGCGTACAGCAAAATAACTACGTACACCGCATTTTGCGCTACCTAAGCTAATAATATCACCAGTTTCCAATTGGATAGGTTGATACATTGCAGCATGATACATTTCACCAGCTGATGTTGTAATGCTTATCTCGCATTCAGCCCCTGTGACGGCAACTAACATACTACGGTTTATCTGTGCTTTAAACCCACCTTGCGTAATTTCTAATACTGCTTCATTAATTGGATTTCCTAAAATACGGTTGCTACTGTGCAGAGCTCCCTTATCCATGGCGCCAGACTCAGAAATACCTAATGCTGCCTGACCAATTCTACCCTTATCTTGTATGAGTGTTTGTAATCCCGTTGCTAATATTTTAATATCTTGTTGTTGACTAATGCTTTTATTGGCTTTTTTAGCAGGCGGTAAATAATATTTTTTAGATGACTTACTAGCATCAATGAAATTAACGCGGTTACCCGGCTTCAATAACGCAGGTTGATCACGGTTTAAGTCCCACACTGCTGTATCAGTTGTTCCAATAAGTTGCCAACCACCAGGGCTTGCTTGGGGATAAACACTGCTAAATTCACCAGCTAATGCAACAGAGCCTGCAGGAATACGAACTCTTGGTGATTGGCGGCGTGGCACGTTAAGTTCAGCATTTTTAGCTACCATATAAGCAAAGCCTGGAGCAAAACCACAAAAAGCCACTTGATATTCATTATTGGTATGTCTGGCAATGACTTCACTAACGGTTATCCCTAGATATTCAGCCACTTGGGATAAATCCTCGCCATTATACCTAACTGGTATTATGATCAATTCGCCAGATTGCATTACATGTTCTGCAATATCTAATTGAGCAATATGCTTAGCAAGCGTATTAGCATCAGTCACAATGGGATTATAACGAATTAATATCGTGCGTGCAGCGGGGATTATTTCTTCTATATTCCAATGTGAAACAACATGTTGAAGTGCATCAGTCAACGCCATTGTTTGTTCAAGGCTTTTGAGTTCAACAATAAGTGCATCAAGATTAACAGGTAAAAATCTCATTAAGCACCTCTATACATAGATCAAGTCCTAATTATCAAATATATAAATTTTATTTTGTTGTATCATGTTAAAAAATACATTTATAGACAACTTAAGCAGCAACTGTCTTGGCAAATGGGGTTATTATGATGCCATTTTGGTGTAATTTCTCCCGTACTTTTTGTGCCATAGCTAAGGCTCCAGCACTATCGCCATGCACACAAATTGATTCAGCATTAATATCCACAAACTGCCCTTCTACAGAGATAACTCCCCCATCATTAACAAGCTGTAGCATACGCTCAGCTACTAAATCAGGATCGTGTAATACAGCACCAGCTTCTTTGCGAGAAACTAATGCTCCATCAGCACAGTACGCTCTATCAGCAAAAGCTTCAGCTACTACACACAAACCACTTTCTTTAGCCCATCCAATGAGTGGTGATCCAGCAAGAGCAACCAAAATCAACGAAGGGTCAATAAGGCAAATCGCATTAATTACCGCCATTGCCTGACGTTTATCATGTGCTATAGTATTATATAATGCGCCGTGTGGTTTCACATACCGAACGTTGGTACCAATCGATTTTGCTAATCCTTTAAGTGCACCAATTTGATAAATTACATCAGCACTTAGCTCATCGGTGGCAATGTCCATATTACGGCGACCAAAACCAACTAAGTCAGGATAACCGACATGGGCTCCCACCGTCACATTATTCGCCTTAGCGGCTTTTAAGGTTTTTAAAATACCCTCTGGCGAACCAGCATGAAACCCACAAGCAATATTAGCACTACTAACAACATTTAGTATTGCCTCGTCATTGCCCATTTTCCATTGTCCAAAACTTTCGCCAAGATCACTATTTAAATCAATAAATTTAGTTATTGTCATATTGTCCTTCTATTTTAAATAGTTAAAGATAGTGGCTACAGACATCGCCCCCATATACCAAGTAATGGCACAGACAATCAGACCTGACCACAATAACCATCTAGGATAATGATAGCCTGACATAAGATCGGCACGCTTCCAACCAATATAAATAAAGATAGTTAAACCAATTGGCAATACTAGACCATTAAAACCACCAGCAAAAACCAATAATGATACAGGTGCCGTTCCCATTGCTAAATAAATAGCCAGAGAAGCCATAATAAAAATAGTGGTTGCAAATTGGCGTTGCTTTTCAGTAATAGAACGCCTAAAAGGAGTAATAAAAGTCATTGAGGTATAAGCAGCACCAATAATACTAGTTATTGCAGCAGCCCATAAAATTAATCCAAAAATCCGTAATCCTAATTCACCCAAAGCTGCCTGAAAGGCTTGCGATGCAGGATTGGCAGCATAACTTGAAATATCAATAGTGACACCACTTGCTACCACGCCTAAAATGGCTAAAAATAAGATATAACGCATCAAACCCACAACTATAATTCCTTTCGTTGCTGCGCCTGAAACATATTTGATATGCTGAGCACCAACCATCCCTTTATCAAGTAAACGGTGAGCTCCAGCATAAGAGATATAACCACCAACCGTACCACCAACAATAGTCGTAATTGAGGCAAAATCAATATTGCTTGGAAAAACGGTTTCTTTTAAAGCTTGTCCAATTGGTGGATGTGATGCAAACACCACAAATAAGGTCAAAATAATCATCAACAAACCAAAACCAATCATTAAACGATCAATAAAATTGCTGGCTTTACGTGATGAAAATATATAAACCGCTACTAATGCGCTGATTGCACCACCCCACTTAGGATCAAGCCCAACAAGTGCATTTAAACCTAAGCCTGCACCCGCTATGTTACCAATATTAAACACTAACCCACCAAATATGATCAGCACTGCGAGTACATAACCACTGAATGGAATAGTCGCATTAGCAATATCCGAAGAGTTCATTTTAGTTAATGCAACAATTCGCCAAATATTTTGTTGAACAACAAAGTCGATAATAATAGAGGCTAAAATACCAAAACCAAAAGCAGTGCCAAGGGTAACAGTAAAAGTAGCTGTTTGAGTAATAAAACCTGGACCAATTGCTGAAGTTGCCATTAAAAAAATAGCACTGATTAACGAAGCACGCCGATTTTTAATAAAAGCAACGGTACTACTGCTATGATCTTTCATGTGCATATCTCCTTTTAATTTGTTTTTTTAATTATCGATAAGGCCACTCTATTTACGAATTTTTACTACTTTTGTAAGTAATGCAAACATCATGCCATAGGCTAACAACATCTATTGATAACAAGAATGGTTCCTATAATTACTGTTTTCGAGTAAAAAAACTAATTAAAAATAATTATAATTACCTACCACCAAGGAATGATAAGCGAATAATTAACACACAATAACGCTAATTTGCACCAAAATGAACATTAACAACTTAATTTAGTGCATCTTGCGTTAATAAAAGTTAGTAAAATTTTCTATCTTGGTATGTGATAACCAACTTTTATTAGTTTTATTCATTATTGATAAAATCCTTAATCAGATAATTCTCCATATAACTTTAAGTTATAACCATGTGAATATTTGCTATTTATTCATTTGATTCTTTATTGATAGACTTTAAACGTATATAAAAACCTTTATAGTGGAGAATCAAGATGAAATTATTAACCAAATTACTTACTACTATTACCTTAATAAGCACACTATTAGGTACCAGTTCTGCCTACGCAGATCGGCTTGATGATATTGAAAAACGAGGCGAAATCAAAATAGCGGTATTTGATAGTAACCCACCGTTTGGGTACATTGATGAAAAGACCAATAAAATTACAGGACTTGATGTTGATTATGCTAACGAGATAGCCAAAGGGTTAAACGTTAACGTTAAGCTAATCCCAACTAATCCCGCCAATAGAATTCCGTTATTGACATCAAAGAAAGCTGATTTAATTGTCGCTAATTTTACCATTACTGATGAAAGAACAAAAACAGTTGATTTTAGTCTGCCTTATTTTGCGACTGGTCAAAAATTTGTAGCAAAAAAGGGGGTATTAAAATCAGCTGACGATTTGAAAAACCTTCGTATTGGTGCTGATAAAGGTACAGTTATGGAAATTACATTACGTGAAAAATATCCAACGGCTAAGGTGATTTCTTATGATGATACGCCATTTGCATTTGCAGCATTACGTAATGGTGTTGTGCAGGCAATCACTCAAGATGATGCAAAATTAATTGGCTTATTAGCCAATTTACCTGAAGAGCAACGAGCAGTATTTGAGATTTCACCATTTAGTATTACTGAAGAATATCAAGCTGTTGGTATACCAAAAGGGGAAACTCGTTTAAAAGATAAATTAAATCAAATTTTGTTAACGCTTGAAAAAAATGGCGAAGCATTAACAATTCATAATCGTTGGTTTGGGCCTGAAACAACATCGGCTATGCCTCGTGGTGATTTTAAAATAGGTAAAGGTCAGTAGTTATGTACGAGCAATTACTTGAACCACGTTATTTGTGGTGGTTATGGGATGGTTTTTTAGTTACGTTGGCTATTTCATTGCTTACCATTATTTTTTCAACATTACTGGGTTTTTTATTAGTTATTGCTCAACAAAGTCGAATTAAAATCATTCAAATAATCGTAATGGGGTATAGCGCAATTTTTCGTTATTCTCCGTTACTACCTCAACTCTTTTTTTGGTATTTTGGGGTAGGTAGTTTATTGCCAGTCGAATTTAAATTATGGTTATTTGAAGAACCACAAATTCAATTGTTCTTTTTTTCAGTGAAAATACCATCATTTGAATTCATCATAGGCTCAATTAGTTTAACTTGTTATTCCTGTGCTTTTATTGCCGAAGAGTTTAGAGCTGGTATTGCTGGAGTTAGAGGAGCGCAAGAGCAAGCCGCATTAGCATTGGGTTTAAGTTGGTGGCAAAGTATGCGCTTTATTATTTTACCACAAAGTTTTCGCATTGCTTTTCCACCTTTAATTGGTCAGTACATGAATATTATTAAAAATTCGTCGTTAACCATGGCTATTGGTGTGCTAGAACTTTCTTATGTCTCGCGCCAAATCGAAACTGAATCATTAAAAACCTTTCAAGATTTTGCCATTGCAACTTTACTTTATATTATAACGATAGTAATAGTTGGAACTTTAGGCAATATTTATCAAACAAAACAATTGCAAACAAGTAGGGTGTGATTATTTATGGGCTTTAAAGGATTTGAAGTTATTTGGAATAATTTAGGTTACTTAATGTGGGGAAATTTCCCTGGAGGTATTTTCTTAACATTATTAATAAGTATTATCGCTATCTTGTTTTCAACAATTTTAGGTATTTTTGCAGGGGTAGGATTAACGGTTTTAAAAGGGATTTTACACAATTTATTAATTAGCGTGCTTAGTTTTTTTAGAGCTATTCCTGTTATTATGCTTATTTTTTGGAGTTACTTTCTATTACCTATGGTGCTTCATGTTGATATACCAGCAATTGCAACGGTGATATTTGCTCTATCTTTAATAGGTGCTGCATACATTGGCCACTCCGTTCATGCTGGCATGAGTGCGGTGGCTAAAGAGCAATGGCAAGCAGCGTTTTCATTAGGTTTAACTAAACAACAGGTGATTATATTTATTATATTACCTCAAGCCGTTAAAATGATGCTACCGTCTTTTGTTAACCAATGGGTGTCACTTATTAAAGATACCTCTTTGGCTTATATTGTCGGGGTGGCTGAATTTACTTTTGTTGCAACACAAATTAATAATCGTAGTATGGTCTATCCAACGGAAATCTTTTTATTTGTCATTGTAGTTTATTTTATTATTTGTGCCACACTTGATCTTGCGGCTTCGATTTTACCAAAATACTTATTATGCTTTTTTAAATAATACGTTATCTATTTTCTATCCTTATTTCTTAATTGTTTTTTTATTTTAAGGTTGTCTTAAGGTTTTTGCGTTAAATTGTTAATAGGTTAAATAGATCTAGAAAATGGTTTATCTGCATAATTTACAAACAACCTTTTATTTTTGATTAACGAGTCAAAATATAAATCCCAATTATTTTTATGTGATATGTTTTGGGTATTCAATTATCATTAGGGATTATTGTTGGATTTATTATGAGCATCATATCCGTATGTTTAACTAAAAATTTGGAGTAAATATTCATAAATTTCTTAATCGATTGTCGCTTTATTGGACTAAATAAACAGATTTAGCAATGTAAAGTGCAATATAAAATAAATTATTGCGCATTTTCAATAATGCTAAAATCGGTATTAAAGTAATGAACAATGAAGATATTAATTTTTGAAGATGATAGTTTGTTACAAAAAGGACTATACGACGGTATAACTTCAAACGGTTATGTCTGTGAAGTTGCACAAAATGGTAATCAAGCTGAACAATATATCCAATTTGGACAATTTAGCTTAATCATTTTGGATTTAGGGCTACCGATTGTGATGGGCTTGAATTGCTAATGCATTGGCGAAAAAATGGTATTACAACGCCAGTCTTGATTTTGACAGCACGAGATACAAGACTACTAGCACGTAATTTAGTTGAAAATAGTTATCAATACAGCCCCAATGAGACTAAAATCTTGGTGAGTTGTAATAAGGATAAAAAAGACAACCTTATCACTGTACAAGATGAAGGTAACGGCATTGATGAATCTAAAAGCGAAAAACTAACCCAAGCCTTTTTTCGTATGGATCGCAAACATAATGGTATAGGGCTTGGTTTAAGTATTGTTAATCGTATTGCTAAATTACATCAAAGCCTATTTACCTTAAAAAATAGAACAGATAATGCAAAAGGTGTTATTGCAGAATTCAGGATGACTGCTTCACTTCATCAACTAAACGAGTAATTAATCGATTATTGCTATTCTCTTTAACAATTGAGTTTAAAAAACGTTGCCAAGTTCGTTCAATTTTCGCTTTAGCAAAAAAAGAAATGTAATTAGCAATAGGGATAAGCGTCGAATTACCAATATTATCAATAATAATCAAACGACTTTTATCAGCACTTAAGTGCTGAAACAAGATATTCTTGCTTTTTATTGTCATAGTAATAATACGGTTTTTTAATAAAGCCGATTTTAAATTTTTTAATGAAATAACTAAATCAGCATAATATTGTTGTGTTAATTTTTCATCCGCAAGATATTTTTCAAGTGATGTCGCTGTTTTTCCATCATAATCACGGATAAGTTCAAAAACATGACCTTGCCCATAATTGGTTAACACCGAGCCATAATATTTAGCTAACGCTTCAAATGAAATGTTGCGTCTGATCAGGTGTTTATAATAGGCAATTTCGCGGTTAGTTTCCTCTTCGGCACCATCATTATAATTTACTTTAATACACTTATTAAGATCACTAGGATGATGATAACATTTACGATGCAATCCTTTGTTAATATAATCTTTTTCTGAAAGTTGAATAGTTTTGTTCATTTGTATAAATATTGTGTTATTTAATGTTGATTTTAAGTTTATCAGTAAGGCTTCTTTATCGCCATGATTTTTTATTTTTACTCTAGCGCTTTTATATTATTTCTGTATAATATTGCCACCCACGTTACGACAACATTTTTCCCAATGTTGTTTTAGGTTGTGAGCATTAATATAACCACTCGAAGGGGTGTGTTGCTTAATAGTAACAATCAAAAAGTGTAAATAAATCAATTGATTTATTGACGTGAGATTAATTGAAAATTGGATAATTACGAATGAGTACTTTTTCAGCTAAACCAGAAACAGTTAAACGCGACTGGTACGTTGTTGATGCAGCAGGTAAAACGTTAGGTCGTTTAGCTACTGAAATCGCAAGCCGTTTGCGTGGTAAACACAAAGCAGAATACACACCACATGTTGATACAGGTGATTATATTATCGTTATCAATGCAGAAAAAGTTGCTGTAACAGGCAAAAAACGCACTGATAAGATCTATTATCGTCACACTGGTTACATCGGTGGGCTTAAAGAAGCGACTTTTAAAGAAATGATTGAACGTCATCCTGAACAAGTCATCGAGATTGCTGTAAAAGGCATGTTACCGAAAGGTCCTCTTGGTCGTGCAATGTACCGTAAACTAAAAGTTTATGCTGGTAATGAGCACAATCATGCGGCACAACAACCGCAAGTATTAGATATTTAAGGGGATAGAAGATGGCTGATAATCAATATTACGGTACAGGTCGCCGCAAAAGTTCTGCTGCTCGTGTATTTATCAAACCAGGTAGTGGTAACATCGTTATTAACAAACGTTCATTAGAGCAATACTTTGGTCGTGACACAGCTCGTATGGTTGTTATGCAACCGTTAGAGTTAGTCGAAATGACTGACAAACTTGATCTTTACATTACTGTTAAAGGTGGTGGTATTTCAGGTCAAGCTGGTGCAATTCGTCACGGTATTACTCGTGCATTAATGGAGTATGACGAAACTTTACGCTCAGCGTTACGTCAAGCAGGTTTTGTTACTCGTGATGCTCGTCAAGTTGAACGTAAAAAAGTGGGTCTACGCAAAGCGCGTCGTCGTCCACAATTCAGCAAACGTTAAGTGCGACAAGCAGCACTAAGTGCTTGATTTTTATGAAGTTTTTCGTAAAATCAAGTGAGATAAAAGGCGGAAATGAAATACTTTCCCCTTTTATCAGTAAATAAGCGCAAAGATGAAATATTCTTTCCTTATTTACAAGCTTGTAAACTCCTCGAGGGAGCCTTCATACTCCCGAAAGGGAGATAATACAGAAAGCGTTATAGAGATAACCTTTCAACCCGTATACAAGAGGGGACGTATTCTTGTAAGCCCTTTGTAAGGTTTAAACCTTACCAGTCCAGAGTTGAACTATATACAACTACATGATGAGCCGAAGATATAGCTGACATCAAAACTTCGCCATGAAGTAAACTGGAGCCTTTTGAGAGTCTTACACTCTCCAGTCATAGTTGGACTATACACAACTACAAGGCGAGCAATAAAACGATTGCCGACGTCTCTTTTTAACTAATAAGATACGACTTAATGTCCAGGGTTTATTTAAAACCACAGGGTAAAACATTAAGAAAGTAATTACAATATAGACAAAGTGATTAGTCGCAACATTAATCAACATAATATTAAAGTTAAGCGTAATACTAACTTTAAGGTTGATAATGAAGGGGCAATAGAGAATCATGTCTACAATATATTATTGGTAAAATATCAGGTGTAAAAGCCTATTTATTTCACTCGAGCAGTTTTATGAGCAGTGCATAAGCTGTTATTGCCATTGTTGGAACGAGCTAGCAATTAAGCGAAAGCGTGAGCCAACCTACTTTATGGCGAGTAGTAGTCTAGGGATAGTGCGAGACGGGTAACGGTCTGGTGCGGAGCTTCCCGACAATGTACCCCCTTGAGGAATAGCAAGGTTAGTGGAATCGTGAGGTGAAACTAAGTAATAACCAGTAGCAGGTTATGAGGGGCTAGACTGAATAGAAAGATGAACGTAAGTGAATAGATGATAAACGTCGTAAAGCTGACAAAGCCAAAGCTACTGATAGGCTTTAACCAAAAGGTGCATAGTGGGTTATTCCTTTTTAACGTGGGAATACGCCATCATACGACTATCGGCGGACAGTCTACATCTTAACTATTTGTGTGGTAATAACGGAACTTGGTAAGCCTGTACATTTGCCGTCCACAATTCAGCAACCGTATATATACGGAAAATGGAAGAGTGTACGGCAGGCAGAGCGTAAGCAATGCTGTTGAGTGTGCAGGTAAAGGAGGTTAGAGAAAGCGAAGGGTTGGCTGTAATGGCTAACATAGGGTGTGAAACATAACCTAACCCGAAAGGGTGCAGACTTCTAACTGGTCTTCCGTCGCAAGATGACGGGCTAATCCTTTAGTGGATAATTTCTAATGGAATTATTTTAGGCGAGGGATGAGCTGACGAATGCCTAACAGTTTAAAATGAATTATTGGGAAGTAATTCATCTGTGACAAGCAGACGCCAAACTCAAAACTCAATCATTAACCATGTTACATCGTGGTAGAGTTATTTGATTTACTGAATAACTACCACGTGTAACGTGGTAGTTCCTTGGTAGTTATTCACCAAAATCAAGTAATTTCTGCTACTTCTTGTATCAAGAGGTAAGTATGAAAGAGCAAGCTCATAATAGCTTAAAGGCTAATAAGAGTCCAGCTCCAGCGACCTCTGACATGGCTCGTAAATGGCACAGTATTGACTGGGTCAAAGCAACAAGACATGTTAAAGGATTGCAGAGTAGGATTGCGAAAGCGACACTTGAGAATAATTGGCGCAAAGTGAAAAGATTGCAAAGATTATTAACACGCTCGACTTATGCTAAGCAATTAGCAGTAAGAAGAGTGACTGAAAACAGAGGTAAAAGGACTACGGGAGTTGACAAAGTAGCATGGTCAACTGCCGAGGCAAAATGGCAAGCGATTGCAACGTTGACAAGTAAGGGATATAAACCGATGCCACTTAGGCGAGTATATATCCCAAAGTCTGATGGAAAGAAACGCCCTTTGGGTATTCCGACTATGAAAGACAGAGCAATGCAAGCGCTTTATCTATTTGCCCTTCAGCCTGTAGCAGAAACAACAGCGGACAAAGGCTCCTATGGGTTTCGCATTAATCGGTCAACGGCAGATGCGATAACACATATACATCGAATATACTCGCACAAAGGGAGGGAAACAAACCAACCTGCGCAGTGGGTATTAGATGCAGATATACAGGGCTGTTTTGACCATATTAGCCATGAATGGTTAATAAATAATATCCCAATGAATAAAAGGATATTAAAGAAATGGTTAAAATCGGGCGTTGTGGACATGGGACAGGTAAAAGCAACGGAGGAAGGAACACCGCAAGGCGGCATAATTTCCCCGACACTAGCGAACATGGCGTTAGATGGCTTAGAGAAAGTGCTCGCTGAACACTTCGGTGAAAAAGCAAGTAAGAAAATCAGGCAACATAAAACGTACATGGTAAGGTATGCGGATGACTTTGTCATATCGGGGATTTCGAAAGAGTTACTGGAAGAAAAGGTTATCCCAGTGGTTAAGGCGTTTCTCAAAGAAAGGGGATTAACTCTATCGGAGAAAAAAACCAAAATCGTGCATATCGAGCAGGGTTTTGACTTTTTAGGTTGGACGGTAAGAAAGTTTAACAAGAGTATCATTATCAAACCGAGTAAAAAGAATGTGAAAGCATTTTATAACAAGGTAAGAGAGAGGATAAAGAAGTTAAGCATGATAAAACAAGAAGACTTAATAAAAATACTTAACCCAATGATAAGGGGGTGGGCAAACTACCACCGAAGTCAAGTCGCCAGTGAAGCTTATGGGCATATGGATGCATTAATATGGCGGGCTTTATGGAATTGGAGCAAAAGACGACACAGCAAGAAAGGCAAACGTTGGATTAAAGAGAAATACTTTAAAACAACCGCTAATCGAGTGTGGAATTTCGGTACTACGATGAAAGACCGCCATGGTGTAGAAAAATGGGTTGAAATATTGCAGTGTAGCAAGACAGCAATCAAACGACACATCAAAGTAAAATCGGACTATAACCCGTTTTTACCTGAATGGGAATTATACGGAGAAACATTATACCAAAAACGGATGTACGAGGAATTCTCTCACAGAAGTAAATGGCAAATGTTATATAAAACTCAAAAAGGTCGTTGTGGATTATGTTTACTCCCTATCACAAAAGAAACGGGATGGCATGACCACCATATAATCTACAAAGTGCAAGGGGGTACTGATGCTTTGAAAAATAGAGTGTTATTACATCCTATCTGCCATAAAAAAGTTCATGCGCTGAAGTTAGAAGTAGTGAAACTGGCTTATTAAGTCAATTGGAAGGCTTGAGCTGTATGCGGAGAAATTCGCTCGTACAGTTCTTAGGGGGCGGTGGCACAGTAATGTGCTACTGCTACCCGACTACAACTTTACAAAAGTTCTCAAAACCCAGCCAAGGCTGGTTTTTTTTCGTAAATACATCCACATAACTAAAAACACTATTTTCATTGGAATCAACTTATATAGTAAAAATCATTTTCTACTAAAACGTATATACCATCTGATATCTTATTGCCATAAAACAGTTTCTTAAAATAAAGATAATAATAAAATTCATTTTTTTAACAAATTTGTTATTCAATTTGTTAGAATAGTAATCAATGAAGCTTATTTTAATTTTTCATATTTGGAGTGAATATGGTTGTTGCTGTTAATAAACGTTCTGTGATGACATTATTTTGTGATACAACAGATATTTACGGGCATCAGATTCGTTTTGTGCTGGCAGAAAAAGGGGTAACTGCGGAAATTGAGTTTGTAACGGCAGATAATTTACCTCAAGAATTATTGGATCTTAATCCATATGGTTCAATCCCAACATTAATTGATCGCGATCTAACGTTATATGAACCACATATAGCATTAGAATACCTTGATGAACGTTTTCCCCACCCACCATTAATGCCTGTTTATCCTATTGTTCGTGCTAACTCTCGATTAACAATGTATCGCATCAAAAAAGAGTGGTATAGTGCTTACGAAACTATTATTAATGATCCTAGTAGTAATGAAGCACAGCTTGCACGTAAAAATTTACTTGATGATCTTGTTTCTATTTCGGTCATATTTAAAGAAAAGCCTTATTTTATGAGTGATGATTTTACGTTAAGTGATTGCTATTTTGCTCCATTATTATGGCGTTTACCGATGCTTGGTATTGAGTTACCTAAAGTTGCTGAGAAAAATTATTTAGCATATATGGCACGAATTTTTGAACGACCAGCTTTCATTAATTCATTAACAGAAGACGAAAAAAAGATAAGATCATAATAATAATTTTATCTGACTTGTAATAATCGTAGACAAGGTGGCTTTTTATGGAACTTGAGCAAATGACTCCTCGCCGGCCTTATTTATTTAGGGCTTTTTATGACTGGATTCTAGATAATGAATTAACACCTTATATTGTGGTTAATACTTCGAAATATGGTGTGATAGTTCCTCAAGAATTCATTCAAAATAATCAAATTGTATTAAATATTGCTCCTCATTCTGTAGGTCAATATTGTGCAACTAACGAACAAGTAGAATTTAATGCTCGTTTTTCGGGTGTCCCTCAACACATTGTTGTACCGATGGCGGCTATTGAAGCAATTTATGCGCGTGAAAACGGCATTGGTATGGGATTTGAAGATGAACCGCAATATCATCAAGACCAATGCGAAACTCCACCTCAACAACCGAAGCCAAAAACTAATCCATTTCGTGTTGTGAAATAGCCATTTTATTCGTTATTACGCCCATGCACATATTAGTAAGTGGGCGGCATAATATTAATGAGTGGCAAAAAATCACTACATTTAACTAAATTGATATCTATTATTTTTGACAAAGGTTAGTTTAGTTTTTATGTATGCTTATTGTAACTACTCCTTAAAATAGTGCATCTAAAAAGTAGAAAATTCTCTATAATAAAAGTGAATAGAATTTAATTATGGAAAAATACCCCATCACAAAATCATATCTATTACAAAAAAGGTTAAAATTGGAATTTTCGTAAAGTTTTGTGCTGTAGATAGTGCATAGGTAATTCGGCTTGTTATAATAAGTGGGGAAAAAGGCAATAGCATGAAAGTAGCCAATATCAAACCTAAGTGTTTTAACAGTGTCAGAAATCTAGTCTATCAATGGACATCATAAACCGACGTGCTATCGCGTGTACTGGGGATTAGAGCTTAATCTTAGCATAAAGAATATACAGAGCCAAATAAATGCCCCCCAAAAACTACCCATCAAAGTGTAATTATTCGGGAGGAACAATAAGTAATTATTAGAATACTGTTTTAAATAGTGTAATTGACGTTAAAAAATAACTTCCGCTAATAGCTAAACCATAAGGTAATGTAACTCCTGCTTCTGGTTTTTTAATATATTTATATATTATTGCTATAATCGCAATCGGCAGCCCAAGTAATGTAATTAGCACTAAAAAAACCCAAACATCATGCGGTGGAATAGATATCAAGAGTGCTGTAATTAATTTTATATCTCCTGCTCCAACTAATCGGCAATAAAACATAAATAGACCGCAAATCAAGAATATCCCTGATGCTTTATAATTTAGTTGACCCTCTCCAAAAATAAAATTAAAAATAGCGAGGATGAATATTATACAAACAATATAATTTGATATTATTCTGCGTGTTAAATCAGTATAACAAGCAACTAATAAACATCCCCAAATTGTTAAAATAATAACATCATTAATTAATAATTGATTAATCATTATTTACCTTGACCTAGAATATAATCCTACCTATAAACGCTAATTTAGCATCTAGTTAATTCCTCGTTTTGCTACAATACGGGCCAAATTTACGTCTAATACCTTGTCCAATAAAAAATCTGCTTCATCACTATAATAGAGTAGATTTTATACCCTCATCAATTTTGACTAAATTACCATTCAATAGCTTTCCTGTTAAACTTATATCATACATTATATTTCTATAAGTCATCTTTTCTCCAAATTTTGGACTTACTTTGTAAGTAATGACAAAGCCACAAAATTAAAAATAAAATAATTTAATATTTACCCCAAAACCCAAACATTACTATTTTTATGGTAATATCTTTTCCGGCTAAGCTAAGCTTAGTTCAAGTCTAGTCATAAATCCCTTAGTTATTTTATATTATTACATCCTTAAATCCACTTGATAAGAATGATAACTATAAACAGTATATAAATAAAATTGGAACGTTCATCATTTCCATTTTTTAGTAACCATTATTTTTCATAGATTAATCATTCTTATTAATAAATTGCCCCGTTTCAGTTTCAATAATTTTAGTTATTGCCTTAATCAATGACTGATAATCATGAGCCTCGTGTAAATAACGTTCATCACGATCCATGCATTTAGTATACCACAAGCCATATACTTGTTCATATTGAGCTGGAGAGGTTAAATTTCTAGCATTAGGGTCTATCTTTATATAGTGAATAGCTGCATTTTGAGCTGTAGTTTTTAACCCTGTAGTTATTGTCTGACAAACATTATTATTTAAAAAATCATCCCTAAGAACATCCGCACCTTTATCATCTTTACCATCTGTGATAATAATTAGAATTTTATCATCATACGCCCCTCCGGCTATCTCTGGTACAGCCCTTAACAAGGCAGTTATAGTATCAGTGCCTCCCCCAGGTTTCCAATCTGCTATCTTGTCTCTTAATGAATACTTATCTAGTGGAAGAGGAATTAAAACTGGCCCAGTTTTAAAATTACGATCTCTGTTATATTTATCTTTGAGTTTTCCTGATGCTATTTCATACATTCTGCCGTTTGACTTTCCTACCATATTTTCACTTATGACACCAAGATTATATAAAGGTGACTGACACATCCCATAAAACGGTGAAAAATCGCCAGTAGGTGTAACGGGACGATTAAATGTTATTATATTATTATCCATATCACTGAACAATGCATCAATGGTGCCTATTACATTAACTGTTTCAGTATTGGCGAAAGAATAATGCACATTAGCGTTTGACCCTGAGTACATAGAATTATATAATTTAGCTACGCTATTATATTGATTTTTTATTTTATCTTTATTTGCCTGTTTTAACGGATAATCAGCTGCATTTTCGTTACAAGCATATCTTGACTCCCCATTTTGAAACGGATTATTATTTTGATTACGCTCTCTACACATGTTTCTAGACATCGATGGTTCAATAATTTTTGAATAAAAAAGGTAAAAATAATAGTCTAAATAGTAATAAATCATATTACCATCGCGATCAAAATCAGGCCTATCACCAAAAAAAGATATATTTGTTGCCATATTTTTATTTGCCCAAAAATTATAGTCAACAGTGTCGTAAGGTGGCTTCATTTTATACAGAACCGAACAATTATAGACATTGTAGGCATCACCGCTCAAAGTATGCGGAGGGACGTCAGGAGGCGTGGGAACACCGATATCATAAGGAATTAAAGCGAAGTCATAATCTTGCACACCTTTATATCTATCAACAATGTCCACTATTACCTCTTTCATATAATCAACACGTAGCTGATTATAATTTACTTCAGAGTATTTATTGCAAGATGGATCATTGTATTTACATGTTGCTGAACCTGAAAAATCAGCAATAAAAGCAATAGCAACCCCCGTGCCATCACTACTTACTTTTCTTGCATTACCATAGCTTTCAGTATTATTAGTTACATTAGATGAGTTGTACAATAGTGTTCCCCAATCATCACCACTGCCCTCCCTTTCTTTACCAAACAGAGAACCGAATTTCTGTGTATAACTGACATGATATTCTTGAATATCATTTCTAGAATCAAAATCAATAGAAATATTAGCATTTGCAGATAAAGCATCGCTAATTTCTTGATTAAGAAAATAATTAATATAACTCAATGCTATTCGTTTATTTTCTTCACGTGCTGTACTATCAACATTTTTATTATTTAAAGCTGCTATGGCTAATGAAGCCTCGTTAGTCGCCTCAGAGATCCTCGCACGATTAGATAATGTTTCGTTATAATTAAATGAAATAAACATACAAGCACATATGGCAGGAGCCATAATCGCAAAAAAAATAAGTGCATTTCCAGCAGTACATTTAAAAAAGGATTTCTGATCATTGAGCCGTTTTACTTGTTTATTATCTTTCATATAGCCCTCTAATGTGCATACATAGGACAAGTACTATTAATAATTGCCATATCATTACAGCGAGACAACACCATAGTACTAGTACATATAGATTGACCGAATCCACCCCCCCCCTCAGAGCTATTAGTCAGTCTTAAAAAAAGACTTTCTTCCTGCTTAACACACATGCTAACGCGATACAAAGGAATCCAACGCCCAGTCAACGATTGACCACTACCAGTAGTACCATTTCTCCGCACATACGGAATGAATTTTACATAGTTAGTAGAATCCTCCATAGAAGAGAGTGAATTAAAATAATTAATTGCGTCACCACAAGAGTTTGAAGGACAAATTGGATCACTACTGAGTTGTTTCAATTTAGCATGCTCTATCTTAGCTTGAAAATTAGGATCACTTGTGTCTTGTGAAATAAGTAAAACATCTATTTTTATAGATACCTCACGATTTAGTAGTTCGCTGGCCATTTGACGTAATTCCTCCGCTTGAGTATTATCAAATAACTCACGAGATTTGTCACACAGATTAAAACATTTTCCTCTATCGTTTATCACAGGGTAAAGAGCCGTTCTCTCGCGAAAAATTGATGCTACAGCATAATTTACTCGCTCCAGCTTATTTTTTAGCGAAATGACGGAATATCCATCATAGATAATAAACATTAATGCTGTAAACAAAAAGGCACAAAATACAAACTCAATTGAAATAATAGCACCGTCTTTATTACGAAAAAAATTACCAGAATATTTCATTATTATTCCTTTCTTTTAATTATCATAAAATTCACGGTAAACAATAGTTTTCTTTGTCAAAGAAGAATCAATAATACGACCAAATAATTGGGAAAATATAGCATAGTAGTCATACTTCAAATAAAATAGTATTATGCTAGTATCATCATTCACTGTATTTTGGCAAGTATTGTCAATTGTATCTCGAATTGTTTTGCAAAATTTTACTGTAATATGCAAATCATTCGAATTAGTCAAATAAGGCCATAACGGTACTTCAGATGTAGCGAATTGATTCATTTGTGCAACATAATTGCCCCTTTCAGAAATTGCGGCTCTCCTTGTAATTTCTGTAGCCATTAAATCTAAGGATGAACCAATAATCATGATACGGCTTAACTCAAGCGTAAACAAAAATAGGCTTATTAAAAAAGGGAAAACAAATGCAAATTCTATGGCAATACTTGCTTGCTTTTGACGAAGGAACAATTCCCAATATTTCAACATAATTCTTGCTCTACCTTATTATATTAAAGGTTAACCTTTCTTTTTCTTTAAAATTGAAAAAGATCTTTTTGATTTATTTTTCTCGATTTTTTTATTGCCAATAAGAGCCGAAGATATCTCTTTTATTTCACGACTATTATACGCTTTTTTAAAATCATTCATTTTTGGAATAAATTTACGAGTAAAATCAATGCTTCTACCCAAAAACTCTTCAATATCGTCATTTCGTAAAACGTTCTTTTTATCACAAGGCAAATTATCATTTAAACAAACCAAAAATCGCTTATCGAGTAAATCCAAATTTTGCACACTAGCACGTGCAATGTCATCTAGAATCTTTTTTGCAACTTTGACAGAATAAGGATCTCGGTTCATTATAATAAGAACAATATTTGAAAGATCGATAATATCTTCAAAATGTTCAAATGAGGATGATAATCCCATATTTTGATCAATAAAAGTAATATTAAATTGTCCAGAATTAAGATCATCGTATTTCCAAGCTCTGTCACTATTCTCAATTTTTACTTGTATAGAATCTCCAACATTAACAAATGTACCATCTTGAGGTATTGGCATTTCAAATAAAAAATCGGCATTAGGGCTTGTTGTTGCCCCTTGAATATAAAGAAGTGGGTAATTAGTTAAAGAACTAATATTTTTTAGCGTATGAATCGCTAATGATGATGTGCCAATTCCTCCTTTGCAACCTAAAAATGTAATAACACTCCCTACTCTTTTGCTCGAACTATTTGGAGCAAGGCTTCTTAAATGTAATATATCAGTAATTTTATCTAATTGGCTCTCTAATAAAAAATGAATCCCTTTTTTCAATAAGAATTCAGAAAATCGAATTGAGTCATGGTCGCCAATAAGGATTGTTGTAACTTGAATTGGAATACAACGATTAATATTTTCCGATAAGAATTCTGCGTCAGCCTCGTCTTTAATATCTAAAATAATTATGTCATACTTATTCCAACTAGCTGCTTCTTTTAATTCTGATAGCTCTAAAGGGATAATTTCCATACCTAATACGTTGTAAAGAAAAAGCACAGATCGAATATCTTCAACCAACTTACTTCTTTTACTTAAAATAGCAACACGAAAACCTGAAATACTCTTAGTCACAAATTCTTGTGAAGAACCTTTTGATATATCATTATCGTTTTTATTACCAAATAATTGCATAAGAATCTCATTAACCTTTTATTCAATAAAGCCCATATCATTAATAAATTTTTCACTTTCGTTAGATATTGGCACTGTCTTACGTCGTTGTTTATCCACATTATTCTTAATATTGAAGAAACTATTAATCATATCAGTGCGTTCTAAAATTGGTAGTTCTACACTATCAAAACTGCTATTAGAGGTAACTAATTTAACTGTCGCAAACACAACCATTTCAGTTTTTCCTCGGCTAGTTGTTGCACTACGAGCCAATGCGCCTAAAATAGGAATATCACTAATAAAAGGAATTCTAGATAATACTTCTTCGTCTTGCTCATTAATTAAACCCGCAATAACAAAACTATCCCCGTCAGACAAGTCAATAGTTGAACTCGTTTTTCGAGTTGATAAAGTGGGAATATTATAATCACTAAAAGCATATGAGCCAGAAACTGAGCTTACTTCGTTATCAATAAATAATCTGATACGCTTATCATTATTCACTTTTGTGCTAATATTTAATTTTATGCCATAATCTTTATAAGTAACATTTGAACCACCATCTTTATCTTTTGTCACGATGGGAATTTCACCGCCAACTAAAAACGATGCACTTTCGCCAGACAATACCGATAAATTAGGTTGCGCCAAAATTTTGGCTAAACGATCGTTCTTTATAGCACGAATCATTGTCGTAATATTATGAATATCAAAACCTTTTTTTAGTCCTAACAGTGTAAACTCGCCAATAGTGTTCATATCAAAAGATTTGCCATCCATCATGCTTTTCAAAGTCAAACTTTGCCATTCAATACCCAATGAGTCGGTAAATTCTTTGCTAACTTCCACAAAAGTCAATTTTACATTAACCTGAAACTCTTCAATAACTCTAATATTGTCGATAATATTACTATAAACATAATGATCCTGAAATGAAAGATCTGGCTTGACTGTGACTTCACCTGTTACATCAGTTCGTATTCGCTCAGAATTTTGTCCAACAAGTGAACCAACAACCGCGATAATTTTACCTTTTGTCGTAGTATCGGGTGTAGTGCCATTTAGTACATATACAAATTTACCATTTGGATCACCATTATCATAACGATCGATTGTCACACTACTATTTGGAAAATTTTGTGCTAATCTATGCGTAATTTGAGATAAAAGTGGATCGACATTAATAGTATCATTAATAATAAGGTTATTTGCATCATCGTAAACAAGTAGACTTGCTCTACCATTTGATTTCCCATATATAATTAATGATTTGCCATCAACAACCTCATAATTTGCCACACTATCTTGACTAATAAAAACGGTTCCTACATTTTCAGGTAAAACAATTGTTTTACTTTGTCCTATCTGTAAATTGTGAATACTAGCAAAAACCGTCGAGGAAAAGCCGATAGATAGTAAACAAACTAAAAGTTTTATTGTTTCCATAGTTGATTTAATTCTTATTAACATTCTTAGTTACCTTTTAGCAAGTTGAGCCGTTTTTTCTTTGAAAAAATATCGTTATCAGATAATGGCCAATTTTTCTCTTTATCACTTAGCAAACGTAACCCATCATCAACATTTTTTTTATAAGTGCTAGGGTACATCATAATTGTAGAATTGGTCATTAATGTTCTTAATAGTTTAATCTCTTGATTTGAAAGCTCTAATTGAATTTGCGCAGTCTCAACTTTTCCAAAATTTTTCATGTCATTATCTAAATCAATATAAAGGATTCTCTTGCCAACAATAATCGGTTTTATACGATTTTTATTAAAAGCGTTACTAGGCGAAACCAAATTAGCCTCTTTACGGCTTTTACCGTGATAATCTGTAAACTCATCATCGCTACCATAAAATACATAAATATCAACCAAATCGCCACTTTTTAGGTTTTTTGCTAAATAGGTATCTGTTTTCTCCAACTTGAACGGAAACATGTAATTTCCCTCTTTTAAAGCTAATATTGCATAGTCAGGCGACTTAGGTGAAACAATAAAACTACGTTTTATAAAAGAATCTTTTGCAATATTATTTTTAGCAATATAAGTATCTACTTCTACTGCATCAGTTATATATTCAGGCTTCTGCTCACTATTAATGCTAATTTCTATTGACTTAAAATAGTAATCATCTTTTGACAAAATCGATTTTTTATTAATATCGCGTTTTGCAACAGCAACCGTGATGATTTCTGTTTTTGGCTCTTCTTTCTTGGGTTCCTCTTTGATAACCTCAACTGGCAACTGAACTGGTGGCTCAGCAACAGGTGTAGGTGTTGTTTTAGTAAATAGTAATGCTAATCCTACAATTAACATTAATACATATAGAACAATTATTTTCTTTCCTTTCATGCAAGCTCCCTATGGTGCTATATTTATAGTTATTTTTTGCACTTATTTATTTTCTAAATAAAAATCAAATGCAAAACAGTGAGCCTTACCCTTAGAGTTAGGACCAGCATAAAAATCTTTTAATATTGAGTTCTGCTTTGTTTTTATTTGTAGAATTAATGTTTTTTCAGTGGTTAAATTTCCTGTAACACTAGCAAAATCGCGATCACTACGAGAAATTTGATTAATAATATAATCTATTCGTTCGGCAGAAATGTTTACGTCATAGAACGATAATTTGAATTCTGTTGGCGAAACTTTCTCAACTAAATATTGATTTTTACCCAATTGAGTATCTGTTTCTAAGGTAATTCGGCTATACTTACCGTGCTCACCCGATCGAACTGCTAAAATAGTCAACTTTGGCGTTGCCTGATTTGCTTGGCTATTCTGTTTAGAATCAGTTGTGTTAGTAACCGATTCTAGATTAGCTACATTAGATTGTTGAGTAACTATTTTAGATTTGTTTTCTGTCGTTCCCAATTTAGCCACATTTGCTAATTTAGCACTAATTTCTGACTTATCATCAGCTCGTATTTTTGTTCCTTTTTCTGACTTGACAACCATTTCTGTTTTGGATATTTGCTGCGATGCTACTTTTTCAACTGAATATTGCTTTTGATTATCACTTTGTGCTGGCGTAATTTCATTAAATTTTATCGCATTATCTGGTTCGATCTGCTTTAATTCTTGAATTAAAATTTCTGGTTCATTAGATAACTTATGAGCTAAACAAAATGACTTAGCTAATTTAATTTTATTTAATTTCACCAATGTATAAAATAAATTATGAAGAATTGTCTGATCACGATATCCTTTAGTATATAAAATATTTAGGTGTTTATAAGCTTCAGTATAGTCTTTATTCAAAATGGCTAGCATCGCTAAGTTATTTGTAACTTTATTTTCATCATAAAAGTTTTCTCTAGCTAGATTGAATGCATAACGCGCTGCATCATATTGTTTCTTTTTTAGCAAAACAATGCCTTTTACATTATATGCTTCACCATTTTTAGGATTGATTGCAATCGCTTTGTCTAAATATGCTAATGCTGTGTCATTGTTCCGCATTCTAGACTCAACATGACCATACAAAACAAAAAGCTTATCATTTTTGCTTTTATTTAAAACTGGCGATAATACCCTTTTTGCCGCTTCAAAATCATTAGAAAGGTAGTAGATTTGAGCAAGTTTATACCTTGTATCTTCAGTGTCAGAGCGCTGTAAGCGTTGCTTATAGAGCTCAATTAAACCACCGTAATTTTTTGTTGTTTCATGAATATAAATTTTTTGTTGTTCATTTAAATCATATTTTAAGGTGCTATTTTGGCACCCAATGGCAAAAAACAATACTGAACAGACCGCAATACATTTCGGCTTTATTAACTTTCTTGGCTTACAGCATATTGAAAAGTAATTCATTATCTCTACATCCCTAACTATTACTAAATGTTGATATAATACTCATGATAACAGGTGCAACAACAACAACAAGAACAGGTACTAGAAAAAAAATCATCATTGGTATTGTCATTTTTGCGGCAATAGCTGCAATTTTTTCTTCTATGGTTAATTTTTGTATTTCTCTAATTTCAGCTGATAACTCTAATAAAGCATCATAAATTGAACTACCATAACTAATACTTCTTTTTAACGTAGTGCAAAACATTCTAACCTCTTTACTTGGCACTTCCCGCTGAACTAAATCAATAGAAGGACCAATACCATTGACCTCCATCATTAAACAAGCTCTCTCCAAAATAACTGCGATATCTTTATTAATTGGTTTCGTTCTTAGGCTTAAATACTTAAAACCATTTTCAATGGTCATGCCTGATTTAACCATAATTGCCATCATATCAATGATCAACGGTAAATCTCGCGAAATTTTTCTAATTCTTTTTTCTGTTTGCCTTTTCACTATTTTTTCAGGCACAAAAATCACCACAATAATAATTATCAGCAAAGTAATCAATAATATATCGCTTTCAAGTGCAACAAAAGAAAAGAGCTGATTTATCAGATAAAAAAACGAAAAACCAACAATAACCGCATAGACTTTCCAGCTGTTTTCTTCTTGAAAACGGCGTAAAAAACTAAGGGTAACACTATTTTTAGCTGCAATTCTTTCAAAGGAAACATTCTTTTGACCAATATCCTTTCTAAGGTTAATCGCTTTCTTTCCTTTGCTTTCATTATTTAAGAGTAAACCAATTTTTTCTTTTCTTTGATGCAGTTGATACGAATTAATCAATTCTTTGCCACCAAGATAAATTAAAATAACTGGAAATAATATATTTAGCAAACTAGTCATAATTTAAATGATCTTATTAATCATTCCTTTGATAGTTGAATAACCAATAACTACACTCCCTACAATATAGTACAAAATATAGTGACCAACCGTTGTACCAACTAAATACCCATAATTTTCTTCTGAGAGAAACTTAAGTAAAAGAATAAAACCAAAAGGCATAAAACCTAATATTATCATTGACATTCTTAGTTCCGCAGTTTTTCCATCCCTTATTTTCGTTAGTATTCGATTGTTAGATAGCATTTTGGTTAACCTATTAAGAACCTCTTTTAACTCCCCACCGCCATCAAGATTGACCATAATTGTTAAAATAAAGAAATAATATTCTGGAAAAGGAAGCCGCTGATAAGAATTTAACAAAACTCCCTCAGCACTTTCACCAATTTCTATCCGCCTATCTATTTCTTTCATTGTTTTGCCAACAATCCCGTCCACTGCGTTTCCACATACTTTAAAGCTTGTTGTTATTGCATTACCAGAAGAGACCACACCTGAGATGATATTCAATGCTTCGGGAAACGTTTCGTAAAATTCTTTTTTCAGCTTTCTTTTTTTCAAAAAAAGAATTATGAAAACTGTAAAAATAGCACTAGATGGAACTACTATATAATTAGCGTAATTGAAAAACTTTTGATTCATCACTACCCCTGCCACAACACCTGCAAAAATATAAATAAGCAAACGTGCTTTAGATTGACCCACTATAAGCAAATTATAGTAGGAACCGAATAGTGCATTGAAATCAAAGCCTAATCGCTCCCAAAAAGATAGTTTTTGTGTTCTTAGTTGCTCTTCAACTAAACTAGATAATGATTTATTTTTAACTTCCAGATTATAAAAAACTTGTAATCGTCCTCTACGACGACGTAAAATCCAAATATTAGCAATAGAGATAAGAATAAGTATAACGGAAAGAACAAGAATCATGATTTGATCCCCACTGCATTTAACATAAGCTTTTCTAACACGTCTGACATGTCATAATATTGAGCACTTTCATAAAGTGCAGATCGTTTTATTAACCCATTACAAACAAATTCACCCTGAATCTTGCCTTGTTCGTTTCTTTCATCACTAATACGAAACTTAAACACATCATGGGTGATAATATTTTCAGATTCTAAGCCAACAACTTCAGTAATACTCATCACCTTACGTTGTCCATCTGGAAGGCGAGAGGCCTGAATAATAAAATTAACAGAAGAAGCAATATAGTGCCTAATTGCAACTATGGGTAATTCTGGCTGAGCCATAATAATCATACTTTCAAGGCGAGATAAGGCATCTTTAGCAGTGTTAGCATGCAATGTCGACATTGAACCGTTGTGTCCTGTATTCATAGCCTGAAGCATCTCAAAGGCCTCTTCACCACGACATTCCCCTAAAATAATTCGGTCTGGCCTCATCCGAAGGGCATTAACTAATAAATTTTGCATGGTCACTTTGCCACGCCCATCCTCTCCACCCGCTTTTGTTTCCATTCTAACCACATGGTCTTGTTGTAGTTTTAATTCGGCTGCATCCTCAAGTGTAATGGTTCGTTCATGTTCACCAATAAATCCAGATAATGCATTTAACATTGTGGTTTTACCAGAGCCTGTTCCACCCGAAACAATAATATTCATTCGACAACGAGCTGCAATAACTAAAAAATTAGCCATATCTTCGTTTAGTGAGCCATAGTTAATTAAATCATGGAATGTGCGACGCCCCGTTCCAAATTTACGAATTGACATCGAGGTGCCATCAATTGCAATGGGCGGAATCACAACATTAAGGCGGCTACCATCAGGCATTCGTGAATCAACTAACGGGTGTGATTCATCTATATTTTTACCAACTTTATTGACTAAACGCCTTGCGATATCAAGTAACTGTCGCTCATTAATAAAAAACTTTTCGCTTTTACTGAGGACTCCTCCTCGTTCAACATAAATGCTATACGGACCATTTACTAAAATATCGTTGACAGTTTCGTCTTTCATTAATGAATCAATTGGACCATAACCAACAATTTCATCACAAATCATACCAGCCAATACATTTAATTCGTCAGCTGTAATATGAACGTTACCTGAATTAACAATATCTCTGATTATAGTCTGCACTTCACGCTGGATTCTGGCGGGTTCGTTTTTTAGTTGTTCAACTAGCTCTAAGTCAAGAACTTGAAAAACCAAATCACGAACTTTACCCCATTCACTAGGAAATTTTAATTGTTCATTATCCATGTTTTATATTTCATCATGCTCTTCTACTAAAAACAGATTAAAGCTACCGATCACTTCCTAGTAGCTTTAATCTTAGATGATGACGGTAACTTGTTACCGTCTACTTTCAAATGTTACATAGCACTAATTAAGGAGCAGGGTTGTTCTGACCACCACCGCCATTAACGACCAACATGCTTTGTACTTTAGCTTGTAAGCTGGTATATACGTTAGATAACATATCATAAACTGGACCACCTGACTGACCCTTGAAAATAACTGAAACAACAGCCGCAACACCAGCTGCAACGATTGCGTATTCAATCGCAGTTACACCTTCTTCGGTTTTAGCAAATTTACCTAAAAAAGTTCTAGCTTGAGCACGAAGTGCTGATAAATACATCATAGTTTTCTCCTTTAAATATTTCTTACATTTCTTTTATTTTAAAATATCACTTTCCAATCAGAAAGTGGGTGTATAATATACTTAATTTTATAGTTTGCCAATATGGCAAATAAAAAAAAATTGGCGTAAATTCATTATTAATCATGTTAATATTAATAAAAATAATCGATTAATTTTTTTAAAATTTTTTTAACTAAAATGTTTTTTATCAAAATAACAAATGAGAAAGAATTATTTTTTTTAAACAAACAACACCGTTTATAACCAAAATTTTTAGTCAAAATGGTGCTTGTATTATTCAAAACAGCCACTCTGTTGCCGCTATTACAAGAGATTCATTAGCATTAACACTTTCATTTAATGTCCCAGAAAGCGATGATAATTTATTTAATAATAAATCGATTATTGAGATGGCTAAATTCAATCATTACAAAACTTATTGGCTAGCCTCACCTGCTCAGGAGATTAAAGGGTCATTTGATACTAAATTTGGTTTTATTGCACGTAAGAGCGATGTTGTCGCTTTTGGTAAAGATATGCATGATATTTATTTAAGTCAGCTATTAGAGGAAACGCTTCAGCAAGACAATTCACCGAAAAAATTCATTTTCGTACATTTGCGAGGAAGTCATCAACCTTATGAAAATTATGATGAAATTGATAAGCAAGCTTTACCTGATGCTGAAAAATATGATCTGACCATCCATCATACAGATCGTACAGTGAAAGCATTGTATGATGTTATTAACAAATATAGCGATAATTATACCTTAATTTATACCTCGGATCATGGCGAAATCGTTAATGTTGGGCATGGTGTAAACAACACAAATGTTGACCAATTTTTAATTCCGTTTATGTTTATATCAACAAATGATCGTTATAACTGTCAATTTATAGAGTCGTTTCGAAACCCAACTGGTTATTTAAGTGGGTTGATGAATAAATATATTTTATCTAATCTTTTAGGGTACAATGTTGATCAAACTACTCTGAACAAAGAAAAAAATAATGATCGTGTTTTTATGCCTGATGGTAGCGTTATGCCTTTTTTAAAATTTTATAATAGTGATTAGGTTTTATTATAATTTTTCATCAATAAATTGCGATATCTAATATAAATTTTACAATACAAAAATGAAGGGGGGCATTTGTAAAATGTGATGGAAGAAAAGATCAATTAACAATATGCTCCTTTAAATATTTTACTCTGATGCCTGTAACTATACTGAGTAATACAGTGAATAGCGCTAGCAAATTCTACAAATAATGCTCACCCAACAGCCACAAGCTTGCTTTCTATATGATTAATCGAAAGTAAATGCCATTCGCACAATTTGCCCACTCTGATCTAACAATAAAAGGTTATGTAAGCCTGTTTGAGTGATAGTTAAGGATGTTTTTTGCTCGTTATGGGTGTGCGCAATTAGCTCGCCATCTAGAAACCACCATTTATCACCATTGCCACCTTGTGGTGTTAAATCAATTGTGACATCGTTTTGCCCTGGTAGGCGTTTTACCAATTGCTTATCGCGCAATCCGATAATATTCAGTGGCGAAAAGGTATCTTTACCAAGAACTGGGCAATTTTTATCAACCTCAGGGAGCCTTGATTGTCGGCGCTCTTTGGGTAATAACCAATTTTCTAATGCTATTGGCCAAAGTGCAATTTGTTTTTTATGCGCATTGCTGCAATCTGCTGATACTAGTTTTCCTTTATCATTTACCCAAATAGTCGTCCAGCCTGAACGATAGATGTTATTATTAAGCGATGCAAGAGTATCAAGCGTTGGCGGTACCATGTTATTTAATATCCAAGCGCTTTTTTGACGATGGCAGTTTTCATCAGTTACTGACAGTATTTGCCCTGATGGCCAGCAAATTTTGTGTAAGGTAACGGTTGCTGGTTTGGTCACCACGGGTAATGGTCGATTCAATCGCCGTTCTTTGTTTAATAATAGCGTGTTAACCTGTCGCAAAATTGGCACCGCTGTGATAGCACCATATTGACCAACAACGGGGGTACCATCTGGGCGGCCAACCCAAATACCAATTAAATAGCGAGGATTGATACCCATTGCCCAAGCGTCACGATAGCCATAACTAGTCCCTGTTTTATAGGCAAGTTGTTGGTTATTAATTAACATTTGCCTTGTGATCCATGCACTTCCATCACTAATAAATGGTTTACTTAACAGTGGTTCGATTTGCGTAAATCGTAAAGGACTGACTTGTCCATGACGTGCAAAGGCACTATATGCGCTAACTAAATTATCCATTCTTAGCGATGCGCCTCCTAATATATATGAAATATTAGGATTATTACCAGTAGATACAAGGGATAAACCAATGTCCACAAGGTTACCGGTAAATCTTTTAGGACCATAGTGTTCAATTAGCTGAACCGCTGGTAGGTTTAGCGAATTTTTTAGCGCTTCTGAAGCACTTACTGGACCATAAAAGCTCTTATCAAAATTAGTAGGAAGGTAATCAGAGTTAATTCGAGGCGTATCTTGCAATAATGATTCAGAATGAATCATGCCATCATCAATCGCTAATGCATAAATAAAAGGCTTTAATGTTGATCCTGGTGAACGTAGTGCACTGATCATATCAACCTGGCCAAATCGTTCTTTATCATTAAAATCAGCTGAGCCAACATAACCTTTTACAGTCATATCGGTATGATCGACAACTAAAATAGCAAGTGAAGTTTTAGGTGGTAACTGGTTTTTTCGATTTCTAGCAATATCTTCAAGATTATATTGAAGGGATAGATCGATATTTGAATGAATAATGTCAATATTAGGGTATTGCTGACTGAGTCTGCGAGCTAATAAAGGCGCAAGCTGTGTTTTTTTACGTGGATAAACCCAGACTTCTTCTTTTTGAACTTGCTTTATAATATCGGGCGACCATATTTGGTATTGAGATAATCTTGTTAGAACTTTATCTCGAGCTTTTTTGGCTCGTTCTGGGTATCTATCTGGGCGCAAACGACTAGGAGCTTGAGGCAATATAGCTAATAAGACACTTTCGCTATGCGTTAATGCTTTTGGTGCTTTACCAAAATATGACCAACTGGCAGCGCCTAAACCTTCAATTGTGCCACCAAATGGTGCATGGTTAATATATAAAGTTAAAATTTCATCTTTTTTGAAGCGCAATTCAAGTTGTAGCGTTCGAAACACTTGTTTCAGCTTACCTATCATGGTGCGATCGTGAGGGTAAAGCAGCCTTGCAACCTGCATTGAAATAGTACTACCACCTGAAATAATTTTTTTATTGGTAATATTTTGCCAAGCTGCGCGCAGTAATGATGCTGGATTAATGCCAAAATGATGATAAAAATAGCGATCTTCATAATTTAATAAAGCATCAAGATAATCATTGGGCACTTCATCTAATTTGATAGGATATCGCCACACACCGTTTTCGTCAGCAAATCGCCAAAGAGGAGTGCCATCTTGTGCAAGAATTGTTTGTGTGCTTTTTTGTTTTGCTATTGATATTGGAAATAAGCAATCGGCAATAAAAAAAATACCAACTAGTAGTAGGAGTACAAAAAGCAATAAAGCCAGAATTTTTAGCAGGCGCTTTTTCATTTTTGTCAAAAAGCCTCAAAAAATCTATGGTTTAATATAAAATGGTGCCGCTAACTTTCGTTAGCGGATCATCGTTTTGTTTGTATTTTATTAATCAATTCTAATACCAATGCTATTATTGCTCGGCATTATTCGATTCTGATTTGCGTTCAACAATAGACATGAAGTTAAGCGATTGACCAACAGCGAATCTATCTGGGCGGTACATTGATTCAACATAAGGATACGGAATCCTATAATTACCAGCTGTTACAGCCCGAACTAAGTAAGCTACCCGTGAACGATAAGAATCTTCACTCACATAATGATTGATATCAACCGCAGCAACAAATCTATCGTCACGGAATTCTTGATATTTAATATCATTACTATCATCATCTTTCAATAGGTTGGCTAATTCAGGGATCGCCTGTAAGCTGACACTACTGTTAGTTAGATTTTGATTTTCTATTTCAAGTCCAGCAGGTAAGAAATCAACGATTAATGCATCATGAATAGCTTCTTTATGAGCGTTGACATCTAATAAAACCACCATTAAATCACCTACTTTCATCTGATCAGGTTGGATTTTATTTCCTTTTAAATCATAATAAGAGCGATTAATTGTTAATTTATTTTCATCACTTGTTGGCGCAGGGGGTTTTTTACCATAACCAGAAACGGTCAATTTAATATAAAGTGGCTGTGCATTTTCTGGATTCGAAATCGTTAATCCATTTGCTAAATTAGCAAAATCGAGTGAGCGTGATAAGCTAGTATCTACATCATTGCTCTGTTTATTAATTGTAACATTAAATTGCTTTGAAGATTTATATTGATCCAATGACCAACCCGCCACAAATAATGCACTAAGCTCTTGGGTTGAAAAATAGCGAGTATCATTGAGTAAATCAGATAAATGGATTAAGTAGTCAGCTTGTTTATCAATACTCAACTTGTTTTCAATCAATAAAGCTAAAATTAACGCATTATCACGAACTGCACTGCCATACTCTCCAAGCCAAGGATATTGATTGTCGTAACTTTTTGTAAATACTTGTGGCATTAAGCTGTTATAGATATTTTCAAAACCTGCAAGTTTGGCTGATAATGCTAATTGAGCAACTGGCAACGGCGAAAACACCTTAAAATCGCTTTCGGTGATCTGTTGATACATTTTATTAATTTCATTACGTACAGGTACAGTGATTTTATTTTGTTTGGTTAGTACAACTAAAGCATAAGCTTTAGTTGCAAATTGCGTGTAGTCACTTACTTGTGAATTATCATTATAGTTTTGTAAACTATTAAATACATTCACATCATAAATATATTGGTTAATACGAGAAATAGCCGCATCAAGTGCAGCATTATTAACATTATAACCACGCTCTTTAGCTTGCAATAAAAAGTCGGTCGCATACACGGTTAACCAATGATCTTCTGCACTATCTTTAGTCCATAAACCAAAACTACCATCATTACGTTGCATTGATAATATTTGAGAAATCCCTGCTTGTACTTTTTCGCGACGTTTGGTATCCGATTCAGTTTTGATTCCTAATGCAGCCAGCTGTTCTTGGTTTGCATATAATGATGGCATTAAGCTACTAATAGTCTGTTCTAAACAGCCATACGGATAGGACAATAACGACTTGATATACTGAGCTATATTCAGCGGTGGTTGATTTGATACAATCAATTTACCATCAACCGTATTTTCAATCATTTCGGCAATACTATCTTCAGGTAAAACCCAGCTGTCACCACCATTTATTGCTGCCGCATAGTATTTTGTGGTCGCAGCATAAGCAGGTCTAACGCCTACATGCCATGAACGTTTGATTTGGTAATTTGAACCATCATCTAACAAAATCCCTTTAACATTAATTGTTATAGATCCTTGCCCATAGCCATAATTAGCAACAACAGGCAATTGAATAATCTGCCTTTGCTTGCTTTCTAAAGTTATTGCTGTAGTGTTTACCGAATTTTGAAAAATCAAACCTCCTGTTGAAACTTCAAGCTGTATTGTTTGTTTTTTTTCGGTTAAATTATGAAGATTTAGCGCTAATGTGGCTTGATCGCCACCAGATAAAAATCGCGGAGTGGATAGCTCTGCAATTACTGGTGAAGCAACTATCATAGTTTGTTCTGCTTTACCAAAACGGCTATCATCCCATGCTTGAGCCATTATGCGCAATTCGCCATTAAAATCAGGTAAAGTAAGATTAACAACCCCCTCACCTTCATTGTTCAGTTCGATAGTTTGCAATTGCTGGGCAACAATATTGACGTCAGTTAATGGTGTTTTACCCCCTGTATTTTCTGCGCCGAGTAAAGCATCCCCCCCAAAACTTATATTTACATTACGCCCTTTGCCTTCAATCAATTTGCCATATACATCATAAAGATCAACATTATAGCGTTTACGCCCTAAGAATGCACTGTATGGGTCAGGTGTTGCAAAACCAGTAATGTTCAATACCCCCGAATCAACGGCTGAAACCAATACGGTTACTTTGTGATCTTGTTGTATTGCGTTTTTATCCATTTTAACTTTAATTGGAATTGTTTTTTCTGGCTCTGTTTTTTGCGGAACGTCAAGGCTCACGGTTAATTGACGATTTGACGTGTCAATTGGCAAATAAAGTAAACCAATTGCTCTTTTAATTGTTTGTACAGCAGCATCGGTTGATGGACGAATGATCATAGCATTAATATAAATATCATGGCGTCCCCAGTCTTTAATTGGTATCTCAACATCTAGACCTTGATCATCAACAGCAATATCTTTTTTCCATAACATTCCGTCATTGGTTTCAAGTGAAATATAGCCTGATCCAGCAACAGGAGCTTGTACACGTACTTTAGCGGTATCACCAACTGAATAAGCAGTTTTATCAAGGCTTAGTTTAACTTGATCAGGCCGAACAGCATTTGTACCATTTGTGTTATCTTCCCAATTGTAACCACTCCGAAAACGTAAACTACTGCTAATATTATTTGTAGTATCAACAATTTCAATACGATAAGATCCATAATCCTCTGTTTGATAACTCACTTTAGCTGTACCATTTTCATCAATAGTTAGTGGTTGTTCTTGAACAACAAATTCATTGGAATTAGATTCTTGGTGCCACCCTGCATCGTCAGACCAACTCCAATAATAGTTGCGACGTTCACGAATAATTTTTGCTTTTAAATGATTTGATGCTAGCTTTTTTCCGTCAGTATTGACATAGGCAACTTCAAATTCAGCATTAGCGCCTTTATCAACTGTGGGACTATTTTCATAACGATCTGTTGACCAATCATAATAAAGCGATTGAGAAAACAACGCACGTACCACAGGCATTTTTTCAGTTGGCCAAATTGTTTGGCTTGCATAACGTGTAATAGGGCGTCCACCAGAATCAAGCAAACTTGCTTGTAAAATAACTTTAATTGGAGAGCTTAATTTACCCCAATCGCTAGTATCAATGCCAACTTGTGCAATCCCATTTTTATCCAGAACCATGTCAATATTATCAAGTTGGCGATCAAGATTATCATCAGTCACACGTCCAATTTTATAATTGGCTAAGTTAGCAATTGAATCTGCTTTTTTGAGATAAACATGACCTTCTAAGTTATTACCTATTGCTGGAGCACCATAAAGATACCAACCTTTAACATTAAAACTAACATTCTTATCCAAGATAACCGGCTTGTCTGATGTGGTTGTAATTTCCATTGCCATGCGTTCTGGCAAAAATTCTTCCACATGAAACCCGGCATAACGGTAGTTATCATCACCTAGATTAAAACGAAAAGCCCATTTACCTGTTGCTGCATTAGCAGGAATAACATATTGCCACTGATATAAGCCATTTGAGTCAGCTTTAGCATTGATAGTAAAATTTTCAACAATTTGATTATCAGGTAACATAACATCAACCACAATAGGTTGGGTTGGCAATGGCTTACCATTAGCATCACGTAAAAGCGCATTAAAATAAACCGTTTCTTGAGGGCGATATAAATCACGAGCGCCAAAAACAAATAGCTGTTTTTGATAAAAAGCCGAACCGACTAAGTTATACTTGCTTAAATTTAATGCATTACGATCTAAATTTACAAAAGAAATTTGTTGCCCTTTATTTGCGGTAAGTAAAGCATAATCCATACCTTTTGGTAAGGTTACTTCAGCATAACCGTCTGCATCAGTTTTAGCTAAAATGGTGGAACAGTTTTTATTGCTCTCTCGAATGCTTTTATTACATAAAATCAATATGTCAACGTCGCCAAGAGGCTGACCATTGTCTAGTGCATGCGTAAGCACTGATAATTTACCATTTTCATACGCATGAACAGCAATACCAATATTGCTAATCGAAAATAGTGATGTAGGGTTGGAATAATTGTAAGTTCCCGCTTGATTCATAACGGCAAAATAAATACCTTCTTGCTGTAATTGAGAAATTGAGGATAAGTCAAGCAATACCGTTTCTTGAAAATTACGTTTAGGGTTAAGATCAAAGCGAGATGAATAAACTAAATCAGCAAATTTATTGATATTATTTGAGTTCCAACTTGTTATTTGATTAATAAACCCATAATCAGAAATAAAATCCGATAAATGTTCAGGTTTAATTTTAAAGAAGTTAACATCAATTTTATTAACATTAAGCGTAGTAATCGGTAAACCACTCATTGATTTGCTAGGCAATAAAACACCACTATTGGCAAAACCAACAAACGGCTGGCGATCTTGAGTTTTAAATTCGGTTTGGTAGACTTCTTTTAAGCTGTTGCCATTAATTGCAACTAACATTTTATCGATAGTGAGCTCTAATTCACGGTTGGGTTCAAGGTATCGATGTCTTAATTCGAGTCCATTATCTGACAGCTCCCAAGCTCCATCAACATTACCCATTTTTTTATCAACTAGACGAAGCAAATTAGAAAAATTAAGATTAGGATTTAAAGGAACAGAAAAGGTTACAACCAACGTGCTAGAACCATCCAGAATGGTTTCGGAACTATCTATGACCGTTAAGGCCTTACCATGATATTTTTCGATTAATTCTGGTGTGGGATTAAAAACCGTTGTTGGTGATTGATCTTGCGCTATTTTATTATTTTCATTAGGCTCACCAATTTTGGTCGTGTTGCTGTTATCAATAACTTCTGTTGCTAATTGCGGTGATGATTGCTCTGCATTTGCTGTTTGTTCTGTTTCTTTATTGTCACACCCCGCTAAAGCTAACAATAGGCTAAATATAGCTAAATGTTTTACTAATGCCATACTTTGTCCACCTCCCACCTCATATTTTATTATTATTGATATTGATTATATTTTATATATATATTATGCACAGTTCTTCGCTTTTTAGCAAAGCGTGTAGCAACAGATTGAGCAATTTTATTGCAAATACCAGAAAGAAAAACTTCAATAAAATCAATTACTTTTCTGAACGTTTTTTATAGTCTTTATTGTATGCATTGAAAATAGAATTAAAACTCATCAAAAATAATTAATGAGTTTTAGTTTATTAAGATAAGTCAGTGAAATTTAGGTTATAACGATTAATTAGTTTTGGAGACAAAAATTAATTTTTTTAGGATAAAATTTAAAATCACACCATAAAGAGGCAAAAAGAATAAGCCACAAATGATAATTTTAAAACTGTAATCCATTAAAGAAATTTCGACCCAATGATTTGCCATAAATTCATCGCTACTTTGATAAAAGGCAATAGCAAAAAAGACAATAGTATCAATACCATTCCCAAAGATAGCCGATGCTGTTGGTGCAACCCACCACGATTTATTTTTTCTTAAATAGTTAAAGACAGTAATATCCATCAATTGTCCAACTAAATAAGCTGCAAAACTAGCTAATGCAATTCGAAAAACAAAACTATTAAATTCCGTCAATGCCGATAAACCAACCCAATGTGTTTCAAAAAATAGTACGGAAATCACATATGAAAATAGCAATGCGGGGAGCATCACCACAAAAATTATCTTCCTAGCTAAACTCGCTCCAAATACCCGAATAGTTAAATCAGTGGTAAGAAAGATAAATGGAAAAGTAAACGCCCCCCAAGTGGTTTGAAAACCAAAAATATCAAATGGAATTTGTACTAAATAATTGCTGGAAGCGATAACCAAAATATGAAAAAACGAAAGCCAGCTTAGAGCCTTGATTTGCTGTGCGTGAGTAAATTGGTTTATATGTTCTGAATTAGCGTTCAGGTGCATAAATTTGTCCTTTTTAATGGGGTAAGTGAACCCAGTGTTTCAATTAATTTGAATGATTAAGGTATTCTGTTAATCCTTTATCTCGAAGAATACAGCTCGGGCATTTGCCGCATCCACCATCAATTCCGTAATAACAAGTATGAGTATGGTCACGGACATAACCCAAATAACCCAGTTTATCAGCCATTTCCCATGTTTGAGCTTTAGTCAAATACATCAAAGGGGTGATAAGATTGAAATTATAATCCATAGCAAGATTCATCGATACATTCATTGATTTAATAAAAATATCACGACAATCAGGGTAGCCACTAAAATCGGTTTCACAAACGCCAATAATAATGTCACTAATACCGTGTTGCTTGGCATGACAACCAGCTAAAAGCAAAAACAGCATATTACGTCCATCCACAAAAGTATTAGGGTAATCGCCTTCTTTGGCTGCGGTGATTTTTTGTGAATCATCAATCAAAGCATTATTGGTCGTCTGTTTAATCACCGAGGTATCCACTACTGTTTGCTTAACGCCAAGATCTTCAGCAATCCACTTGGCTTTTTCAAGCTCAATAGCATGACGTTGACCATATTGAAAGCTGATGGTTTCGACGTTTTCACGACCATAATCAGTAATGGCTTGCAGTAAACAGGTAGTAGAATCCTGCCCACCAGAAAATATCACTAGTGCTTTACGAGTTTGCATTGAGAGTTTCCTGTTAGGGTAAATTGAATTAGCGATTATCGACTTTTTCAGGATAAAGATCGTGATTAGCCAAACGGCTCATCGCTATTTGTTCCCAATTAGTGCCGGCTTTACCATAATTTGCATAAGGATCGATAGAGATTCCACCGCGAGGGGTAAATTTTCCCCAGACTTCAATATATTTAGGATCCATTAGTTTAATAAGATCTTTCATAACAATATTGATGCAATCTTCGTGGTAATCACCATGATTACGAAAGCTAAATAGATATAGCTTGAGTGACTTACTTTCAACCATTTTAATATTAGGTACGTATGAAATATAAATCGTCGCAAAATCAGGTTGCCCAGTGATAGGACAAAGACTAGTAAATTCTGGGCAATTAAACTTAACAAAATAATCGTTAGTTGGGTGTTTATTATCGAACGTTTCGAGTATTTCAGGACAATAGGTTGTAGGATAGCGAACAGATTGATCGCCAAGTAGTGTAACTTTATTCATAATTTTCCTTAGTTTTTTAGCGTGGGAGGTTCACGAACCACGTAACAAAGCGCACACCATACTCTTTTTAAATAAAAAAGTCTAGTTATAAGCGCTTTATCCTAACTTAGATGATTGAAAATATAAATATAATAACCCACATGGAGCAAGCACCCAACTAAAAGCAAAGCATATTACCATTGTAAAGAATTTAGTAACGAGCCATGTTTCTGTACTTACAATGAAAGTATTATCACCAACGATATAACTAATAACATTTTCATAAACAAATCGAGAATATGGATATAAACCCCATAATATTAAAAGAGCTATCACTGTATATATGCTTTCAGGCATTTTAAATTTGAAGATCAGGGTACATAAAGGAGGAAGAGTAATTATAAAACTAAATAAATATTGTCGTATTAAATACCTTGCCGATAAACCGCCGAATGTTTTCTTCCAAAAGCTAGCAATTAAAATAACCTTATCCATTGTATTGAAAATGCTGAATATTTTATATTCTATTTTCATATATGTAAATATATTGAACATATTCAACGCTAAATCAGTGACAGTAAATAAGGTGTTAATTATGCTTGAATTCACATCCTTATTTAGCTTGAATTTCTTTATAAAATTCAGCTAATTTAGTTTTAGCTTCTCTCAACTCTTTTTGAGCTTCACTTAATTTTAGCTTTTGTTTAGCTATTTTTTGGGAGTCTCTTTTTGCTTGCGCTTTAGCTAAAGCTTGCTCTTTTTCGGCAACTTTTTTAGTCTTTTCAATTACTTTTTCGGTGTATTTAGCTTTTAAATCATCATCATTACAATATGTATTGATATCATGTAATGCTTTTTCAAGCCCTTGAGCTTGGTGCAAGTTACCCGCCTTTTTTGCCTTATCAATTTGTTTTTCCATAATGTGTTTTTTGCTAAAACAAGTTACACCTTTATATTCGTCATGATTTGCTGCATAAATATTAGGTATAAAAGCGATAGCTGTTAATACTAAAAAAATTAACTTACAAATTGATCTTATTGTTAATTTCATATCGATCTTCTTCCCCTTTTTAAATTATTTTCTTAATTGAACACAATCAACTTTATGATCTTTGCCTTTAGTTAGGATAAGGCTGGCTCTTTCCCTTGTTGGTAGGATGTTTTCTATTAAATTCAATTCATTAATTTCATGCCAAAGACGGTTTGCGATGTTAAGCGCTTCTTGCTCTGGCAATTTTGAGTAATGATTAAAATAAGAATTGGGATCGCTAAATGCTCCTGCTCTAAATTTTAAAAAACGATTGACATACCAATTGTGTAGCAACGAAACATCGGCATCAACATAAATTGAGAAATCAACATAATCAGAAACAAAAACACGATTATTGGCTTGTGCATAATTTACAGCGCCTTGTAACACATTTAATCCCTCAAGAATTAAAATATCAGGGCTATCGAGAATAATTTGTTCATTTTGAACAATATCATAAACTAAATGAGAATAAACGGGGGCTTTAACCTGTGCTTGGCCAGACTTAATATCAGCAACAAAATTGATCAGTTTTTTAATATCATAAGATTGCGGAAAGCCTTTTTTATTCATTATTCCACGTTCTTCAAGGCATTTATTGGGGTATAAAAAACCATCAGTTGTCACCAAAGCCACTTTGCGATGCTCAGGCCAACGAGATAATAATGCTTGCAATACACGAGCTGTAGTACTTTTCCCCACAGCAACGCTTCCTGCTATACCAATGATATAAGGAATTTTTTGGCTTTTGCCTAAAAATTTAGATAAAACAACCTGCCGACTAAAACTATTACTAATGTAATAATTAAGCAATCTGGATAAAGGTAGATAGATATCACTTACTTCATCCATTGACAGATCTTCATTAATGCCTTGTAGAGAGACTAACTCGTCACAAGTTAATGTCATTGGCTCTGCATTACGTAAGCTAGCCCACTCTTTACGACTAAATTGCATATAAGGGCTTAAATGATTGTTCATGTTTTATGTTTCTCTATTGCAATTAATTCTCAAATAGTTGGCTCAGATTATACATAAATCTCATTTTTTACAATCACAAATTAGCATTGATGCTTCATCATAGCTATCTGGTCAAGTTACTGTTAAAATACTAGCTAAATCTTTAACTCTGGTATTAAATTGAGATTGTATGTTAAAAAATAAATCGAAACAAAAAACTAAGAAAAGCCGTCAAGAGATCAATGAAGAATCTCGTGAACTAAAGCGTAAACGTAAACACAAAGGTTTGCCAAGTGGTTCCCGCTTTAATAATCAAGAGAATAACAAGAATAAAAATTCGACAAAAACAGTCAAAGATCCACGTGTGGGTAGCAAAAAGCCAATTTCTTTAATTGCGGAAACTTCAAGCAATGTCACACAAGCTAAACAACCTACTAAACCAACTAAAATGGTTTTATCATCAAATTTATCTCCACAACAAGAGTTAGAACAACTAGAAAATGATCCAAAATTAGATCAGTTACTGGATTTAGTCGAGCAAAATAGCAAACTAACTAAAGAGCAACAAACTTATCTTGATAGTAAATTAAATCGAATTGATGAGTTAATGCAAGAGCTCGGTTATACTGACGACGATTTTGATGATATTGAAGATCAAGACGACAAGAAAGAAGATATTGTTAGTTTGTTAAAACGAAACTAATGGTAGGAAAATATAATTAATACTCATGATTGTATATTTCTGATATGCGAGCTGGAATGCCATTGTAATAGTTAAGTTTCGGCTCGTGATTTAATGTCACAACCTTTATTTTTTATGCCTCTAATTAATAACTTAAAAGCGAGCGAATCATAATGCCAATATTAATTATGCTAAGTTTATATTTTGGGTTATTAATTTGCACATTGTTATATTTAAATAAAACCAATCAAATAAAAATTAAAACAAAAATTAGAAATCATCGAAAACTGATACGAAAATTCGATAAAAATAACAGCACTAAACAGAGATTTAAACGGAAGTAACAGCATGACTGATATGCAATTATGGGATCAGGCGTTAATTGAAAAATATAACTATTCTGGTCCAAGATATACCTCTTATCCTACTGCACTTGAATTTAATGAAGAATTTAGCAAGCAGGACTTTTTATCGGCCGCCACACGTTACCCTACAAAGCCATTATCGCTTTATGTACATATTCCGTTTTGTCATAAACTTTGTTACTTTTGTGGTTGTAATAAACTCATTACTCGCCAAACAAAAAAAGTCACCAAATACCTCGATATTTTGGATATTGAAATTGCCGAACGGGCAAAATTATTCAAACAACGCACTGTAACACAAATGCACTGGGGAGGGGGTACGCCGACTTTTTTAACTGATGATGAAATTACTCGGCTGATTACTTCGCTAAAAAAGCACTTCAATTTTGCGGATAATGCCGAACTGTCGATCGAAATCGATCCTCGTGAAATTACGCCACAAACCATCGACCACTTAGCGAGTGTTGGTTTTAACAGGTTGAGTATGGGGATTCAAGATTTTAACCACGAAATCCAAAATCTAATTAATCGCAAACAAGATGAAACACTAATACGTTCTCTTATTAATCAGGCACGAAAAAATCGTTTTCACTCTATTAGTCTAGATCTAATTTATGGTTTACCCAAGCAAACCGTAGAAAGCTTTACCGAAACGCTCAATAAAGTGATAGATATTTCACCCGATCGTTTAAGTGTATTTAATTATGCTCATTTACCAAATCGTTTTGCCGCGCAACGTAAAATTAAAGATGATGATTTACCGAATGCCGACCAAAAATTGCGAATTTTACAAACCAGCATCAAAAAATTAACCGATGCTGGTTACCACTTTATTGGTATGGATCATTTTGCCAAACCCGCTGATGAGCTGGCTATTGCTCAGCAAGAAAATAAATTACACCGCAATTTCCAAGGTTACACAACGCAAGGAGATGCGGATTTACTAGGGCTGGGTGTGTCAGCCATTAGTATGTTAGGTGATAGTTATGCGCAAAACCAAAAAGATCTGAGTAGCTATCAAAGTCAAGTTGAACAAAAAGGTCATGGGTTATGGAAAGGATTTAATTTAAATCAAGATGATATCATTCGTCGAGATGTAATCAAGCAACTCATTTGCCACTTTTATTTAGATAAAAAAGCAATAGAAGAACAATTTCATATCCAGTTCGATAACTATTTTGCTGAAGACTTAAAACTACTCGCTCCATTGCAACAAGATGGATTAGTCACAGTAAATGACAAGATAATTAAAGTTCAACGTAAAGGGCATTTACTGATACGCAACATTTGTATGTGCTTTGATATTTATATGCGAAAAATGGCAAGGCAGCAACAGTTTTCCAGAGTTATTTAATTTGATATCATTTTTCAAATCACTGAAACAACGCGAGTGATTCCTATAAAATAAATATTATGATAAGATTTAGCCCAATTTAATAAAAGAAAGTAATAACTTGTTAATTTTATTGTGTTATTAAAGGTTAACCTTTAATAACACAATTTTAGTTTAGACATGAAATTTTTATTTTAGTAAGGAGTATATTGATAAAATGGGATTGACGAATAAATTAGTAGAAGTATTTCCAACTCGCCCTTTAAAAGTTGTGAAGCTAAAGCAAGAGGGCTCATTACATCAAATAAGAAGAATATTTGCGGCAATATTTTTCTTTGGGTTAGCAATGTTTATAGCCCTGAAAAATTATCCTGGATTAATTACTGATTATAAAATATCACGGAATCCAGTTGTGGTTAACTATGATGTAGAAGGAACATGTCGTGCAAAACGTGCGGTTGATAACTGTTCAGTGAAAATTACCACTGATACAGGACAAGTTATTAAGCGTGATTATACTTTCATTGGAGGGAAAAAAGGAAATTACCAAGTTGTAACTGTGGCTTCTGCCGATGATCCATCACTAGTAACACTCAATTTAGCTATTGATAATATGCGAACTGTATTTGTGGCTACTACTGGTCTTATTCTTTTGTTGTTATTGGTTACATGGATGAGTTTAGGATGTTTTTTAAGAACACATAAAATGACAAAAGTTATCAAGGAAATTAATGGGCAAAAATTAACACCTGTTATTGTGCCAGTTAAATTAGTCTCTTATGGTAAAATAATAACTGCTTTATATCGTGCAAACAATGCACAAGGAATAAATGCTAAATATGCAGCCAATTTTAATAAAGACTCAAACGGTGGACCAATCATTATAGGTGATAGGATTAGAAATAAATGTAATGCGTTGGCCGTAGTCGGTGAAAGCAACTCTGTTCCTATTCTTCTTGATCAAGAATTTACGCGCTGTGATTTTACCTATAATGAAATGCAGGCATTAAAAGAAGCCCTCTCATAATCTAGATATGATATCAATAATAGTGAAATCAATTTAAATCTAACAACTATTTACATTTTAAAATAAAGGGGTGATAAAATCGCCCCTTTATTTATAAAACTTGTGATATGTATTGCAACGCATCCTTTTCTTTAAAAAATAAACAAACCTCACTTATTAATGGCTTGCTAAATAAACTTTAAATTTAGTCGTTTGGGCTATCACTTCAACACATTTGAATGTTTCATCTAAAATGGCTTGATACGGTAAAAATGAATTTGCCACAATGCACAAATAACCATTTAATTTTAAATGTTTTTTAGCTTCCTTAATTAAGGAATTAACCGCAGTGTAACTGGTTTGTTTACCATCATGAAAAGGGGGATTCGAAACAATAAGATGATATTTATCATTTAAATGAGAAAAAACATCACTGGCTACAACGGCCCCATTTACACTATTACTAGCTAACGTCATTTTGCTTGACTCAATTGCTGCGCTACTAACATCGGATAACGTCAGTTCTATATCAGGGCATAATTTACCAAGCACTGTAGATAATATACCCGAGCCACAGCCCACATCCAATACATTGCCTTTTATAATATCAGCATGATCTATTAATGCATTTAATAATAACTCACTGCCTGCATCTAACCCTTTTTGGCTAAATACACCTGGCAAACTTTTAATTTCGATATCTTGATTTTCAATAGTTAAATGATAACTTAACCACCACTCATTAAGATCAAACGCTAAACGGTTTTCTGCCTGAAAATGATATAACCCACAACGTCTTGCGCTATCTATTTTTTGAATTGTCCCAAAATCGCCTAATAAAGATTCAACACTTTTTACGCCTGTGCGATTTTCACCAATAATAAAAATATCACTCCCTTTAGGCATATTATGTAATAAATACGATAGCTGAAACTGCGCTTCACTTTTCGTTTTGGGCCAATAGTAAATCAGTGTGTTCATTCCAACGTAAAAATCCGCTTCTGGCAACAATGAAAAATAGGTATGATTGCCTCGTGCGCTATTTTTTAAACGTAAATACGTATGAAATTGTGTGCAATGAATCTTAACTTGATTTGCTGACATAACCGATGGATAACTATCTTGGATATCACCTGCTATCACCACATTTTTATCGTTAAAAAATGCTTGGCGGCGCTCAAGAACCTGACTTGCAGGAGTAAAAGTGGATATGGCCATATTTCCTCGATGAAAAACCTTTATAAATTGATGCGTTGATTATACAATTAACCACCTTTAATCTCTAATAAAAAACTTAAGTCGATAATGACGCAACAAGATTGGTACCTAAAGCAATGCAATATAACGCAGTATGTTTTGCGCAGACCAGCCGTATTGAAAGGTGAAGTATCCACACACATTAGTGACGAGATTCGTTTAATCGTTGTGGCCGAACAAAAACCAACGCAAAAAATCTATTTTGATATTTTAAATGCTATTCGTCTTACCGAAGAGCAAGTACTGGTCTTAACGCCTTCACAGCTTATTATACCTGCTAGTGAGATTAAAACCGTGGTTTGGTTTATTGATATTAAACCTGATGAGCATTGGGAGCATTCACTTACAATTCAAACCATAAGTTTAGACTTACTTGCAAATGCATCACAACAAAAACGCCAACTTTGGCAACAATTATGTCAATATGAAAACGATTTCCACCCTAACAAAAAATGATTTAACCAAAGCCTTCAAATTAGAACAGATCTGCCATGCGATACCGTGGTCAAAACAGACATTCTTTTCAAACCACGGGAATGGGTATTTAAATTTTAAAATAACTGTCGATAATCAGCTAGTAGGATTTTGTATCTGCCACCAAGCATTCGATGAAGCTGAGTTATTTAATATCGCTATCCATCCCAATTTTAGAAAACAAGGGCTGGCTAAAGATCTACTCAACCACTTGATAGAGAGATTAATAACCATAACATCACCAAGCCCAATTACAACACTTTGGCTTGAAGTAAGGCAATCAAATTCACCAGCAATGAGACTATATCAATCATTGGGTTTTAACCAAATAACAGTTCGAAAAGGCTATTACCCAACAACTGATGGTAAACGAGAAGATGCAATTATTATGGCTTATACATTAGCTTTTTAACATCCTTCACATACTAAACAATGGGTGAATGACTACCACCACCGTCGTTTACCCCTTACATTTCATCCCAGAAAGCAAGATGTTACGGCTTAACGGATAAAGACATCTGAGAGAGTAATCATGCAAAGAAATACAGCCCTACTATTTGTCAATGGTGAGCCGCCGAAGTTTTACCCCAACAATTTAGATAGTTATACCTATATTGCAGCAACTGACGGCGCTTATCATAACTATTTGATTAACTCACCGATTATACCCAATTTTATTATTGGTGATTTAGATAGTTTCAATAATAACCTTACCATTCCAAAGCAAACTGAAATTATCCACACTCCCGATCAAAATAAAACGGATTTTGAAAAGGCAATCTTGTTTTTAGCAGATAAAGGCGTAACCACATTCGATATTTATGGCGCTTGCGGTCATGCTAGCGATCACTTTTTAGGTAATATTTCTGTTGCAATGAGATATTATCATCGATTTCAAATAACATTTTATGATAATTATTGTCATTTCTTTTTTGCCAAACGTTATCAAAAGATGACTAATGTAAAAAATCGTATTATTTCACTAATGCCACTTTCAAAAGTAACAGGTTTAACTATCACTGGTTTTCAGTATCCCTTAACAAAGCAAACGCTATCATTGGGTGGAAGTGTTAGTTTAAGAAACAAAATTATTAGTGATTTGGCTAAAATATCATTTAAAAACGGTGATTTAATCGTCTTTATTGAGGATTTACGTAATGTTAATTGACACACATATTTACATTACTTTACAATAATTTTCCCCAAAAAATAAGTATAATTTATTGGTCAAGGAAACTCACCATGCTTCTAAAAAAACTTTCTGTGCTTGTTTGTGCTTCATTTATTTCTTGTATATCTTTTGCACAGACCAATACCGAGCAACGTGAAACAGACAAAGTAATTGATACATTTCTTCAATGTGATAATCAGTTTTTTGAACAACTTGCTAAACACCAAGAATCAATCAACCAATATGTTGATTTAGCAACTACACCTGAACAGGTCACCTATATTCCTGTTAAGGCTATTCAAAATCTTGATGAAAACCAAGTCATGCTAAAAAAACCACTTGAATATCATGGTTTGAAGATTATTGGCTATCGTAATATTTATATTCCAACCTCCTTGTATGGTTATTTTTTATATTGGGGTTTTATCTTTGATAATAATGAAATTGAGGTTAAAAATGCTTTAAATAATATTAATTGGTTGCCATACAATACCAATATTTACATAGCAAATTCCCAAATTTATGATCACAAATTGAATCCTGCAACATGGCAAGACGATCCTTATGCTATTGATGGCGTTATACCAAGGATCGGAACCATTAATAAAGCACTTTACTTAGAACAAATTGCCAATAACCAAAGTAGTGTTTTTTGTTCTATCCAAGGTGATATAGAGAAAAAAGAGCTATTTGTTATTCGACCAGATCTAAAACCAATTATTGAAAAACAAGAAGCTGAGCTTCAAGAAAAAATCAAAGCATATAAAGAAAAGATGCAAAAGAAAAAAGAAAAACAGGAACAGGAACAACAACCTCAAACGCACATTAATCCTATAGAAACTACCTCAAAAGATGGAGATAATATTTAGATGAAAAAGGTCAGTTTATTTTTAATTCTCTTTTCTTTTGCCACATTTAGCCATGCTGCTGAAGAAAAAATCGATAATGACGCTAAAAAAAATGAAAATACAGCAGCTGAAAGCTTGAAAGATCCTAGAGTCGGTGAGCAATTCATTCCAATATCGAAATCGAACGAAGATGATATTGTTGGTTATTCTTTTTTAGATAGAAAATCGATTAAACTTCACCCTTTTAATACTAAAATCCGTGTATTTAGTGAAGTGACTAACTACAGTCCAGCATTAGTTCAAAAAAATAATGATGGTACTGAAACGCCTTATCATTCCATTAAAATTGATTATTATGCTAATTGCGATAAAATGGAATTAGCAAAGGGAAAACTCAGAACAATTGAAAACAACTTTGGCGATGGAACATTAGTCAATACAATTGAAATGCCAAATCGCTGGGTAAATACAAACCAAGGTAGTGAGCAATATAAGTTACTTGTTATTGGTTGTTCATTACCGCTAGCACCTTAATAATTAAATCTGTACCTATTTTACTCTTGCCACCTTGCTGTGTGGCAGAGCATATCTATTTATGCTAATATCATGCCATTATTTACCTAACCGATTATACTTTTATGAATACCGCACAATTCCATGCACTTACTGATGAGCTATTTAATAAACTTGAATTGTATTTGGATGATTATGCAGATAAGCATGATATCGATTTGGACTATGAAGCAAATGGCAATGTCATTACTGTTAGTTTTCCCAATGGCAGTAAAATCATCGTTAATACCCAAGAGCCTCTTTTTCAGGTCTGGTTAGCCACTCGTATACAAGGTTATCATTTTGAATATATAAATGATAATTGGATTTGTAATCGAACTAACCAACCATTTGACCAGATTTTTTCGGAATCTGTAAGAGAACAAGCAGATCAATAAGGTAGATTAAAATCGGGGATTAATTTAACGCTCAATCCCCGTTTCATCAGATAATTATAGAATCTTACTTAAAAATGAAGTTTACAGTAAGGTAAGATTAGCCAGTTTCACTACCAACCATTTAATTCCCTCATCAACAAAAGCAATTTGTACTCGCTTATGATCGCCGTCTCCATCAAGGTTAACAATCGTGCCTTCGCCGAAGCGGTTATGTAACACTTTACGACCTAGTGTGTAACCATCGCTTTGGCAAGTTTTCTTAATATAAGATTTTTGGCGATCACGATAAGGTTGTCTATCTTCATTTGAATCGTAATATTTTTCTTTTCCTGATAAGGTAATATCGCCTCGATAACTAATTTCATTTAATTTATCAACAGGCAATTCCGCCAAAAAGCGGGAAGGCAAATTACGTTCTTCACGTCCATATAAACGCCTTAGCTCAGCTAATGAAAGGGTCAAAAATTTACGAGCTCGAGTAATACCAACATAAGCAAGGCGCCTTTCTTCCTCTATTTTTTCAGGCTCTTGGGAAGAGCGTAGAGCAGGAAATAACCCATCTTCTAATCCAACAATAAATACATTATCAAATTCAAGACCTTTGGCTGAATGCAGGGTCATCAATTGAACTAAATCTTGTTCGCGATTTGCATCCCGGCTTTCTAACGACGTATAAGCTAAAAAAGACTCTAAAACAGTCAATGTTTTACCCGTTTCACTGTCTTCAATAACCGTGTTTTCATTAGAAAGATAAAACTGCTCAGCTGCGGATACTAATTCTTCAAGATTTTCTAATCTGGATTGACCTTTAATGCCAGGTTCTTGCTCATACATTTGCAATACACCAGATAATTTAATAATCGCGTCGAGTTGCTTATAAAATGGTTGCGTACCTACTTCATTAAAAATAGAATCTATCAACTCCAAAAAACGACGAATTCCCGAACACTGTCTTTCTGTCAATGCATTAGCTTGGATTAGCATTATACACGCTTGCCACAATGAAATATTATGTTGCTTTGCTGCCAATCTAACTTTATCTAGCGTAACATGACCAATACCTCGTGGCGGTGTATTGACTGTAGCTTCAAACGCCATATCATTATTGTGGTCGTGCAATAATCGTAAATAAGCAAGTGCTAATTTTACCTCTTGCCGTTCATAAAAACGTATAGAGCCATAAATCTGATAAGGTAATCCAGCTTGTAACAAGGTATCTTCAAAGATGCGTGATTGCGCATTATTTCGGTACAAAATTGCACAACTTGCATAATTTTCGCCTTCTTGATGCAGTTTTTTTATTTGACCAATAACAAATCTGGCTTCATCAACATCATTAAAGCCAACATAAAGCGAAATGAGCTCACCATTGCCTCTATCTGTCCATAAGTTTTTTCCCAACCGATTTTTATTTTGTGCAATTAATTTATTTGCTACATCAAGAATATTACCTGTCGAACGGTAATTTTGCTCTAATCGAATTATTTCAGTTTCAGGATAATCATTAATAAATAATTGAAGATTATCTGCATTCGCACCACGCCAACTATAGATAGATTGATCATCATCCCCGACTATCATTACATTGGCAGTTCCACCTGCTAACTTTTGTACAAAGCGGTATTGAATATGATTTGTGTCTTGAAATTCATCAATGAGAATATTGCAAAAACGGTGATGACAATAAGCTAATACTTCATTATCACGGCAAAGCAGTTCATAAGCTCTTAGGATTAATTCAGAAAAATCAACATAACCAACTCTATCACAAATAGCTTGGTAATCGCGATAAATCGTTTGCCACATAACTTGTTTAGGATCTTCTGGAACAATATCGCCAGCACGTAACCCCTTTTCTTTTTGAGTGGAAATAAAAGCAGCACATTGTTTAGGTGACCATTGTTTTTCATCTATTTTTAGTTCCCGAAAAATCCGTTTGATGAGCCGAACTTGGTCTTCAGAATCAATAAGTTGAAAATTTGGTGGCAACTTAGCTTGTTCAGGAAACATGCGTAATAAACGGTGAGTCAGTCCATGAAATGTCCCTACCCACATCCCATTAAAATAACTTTCGCCTACTAATGTTTGAATTCGCTCTTGCATTTCTGCAGCAGATTTATTGGTAAAAGTAACCGCAAAAATTGATCCCGGTGAATAATGTTTCTCAATACAAAGCCAAGCAATACGGTGAACTAAAACTCGCGTTTTACCACTCCCTGCTCCAGCAAGGACAATGGTATATTGATTATCGGTGGTGACTGCATTTTGTTGTTCTGTATTCAGGTCGTCTAATAATGATTTATTATTTTGCATTACGTTCATAACCTATTTTAGTAATCGAAAACATTAACCAGCATTAATGTCGAGTGTATTATTAATATTGTTATCATATCTTGAGCCACTATTGTCGACTTGCAGCCAAGAAAAAAGAAATTTATTAAGAAAATGTATCGCTGGTATTAACATAATTTATCTTCACTTAATCTTACTGTTTATTTATACAGACACAATGAAGATTATAGCAGATTCTCTAATTCTGACAATTGAGTTATTTCCATGTGGGGCAAGCATCTTGCTTCCTCAAGTTGTAAAATATCGCGATTATAAATATTGATAAAACAAGCTAAGAAACCACTATCAATAGCACCAGCGACATCCGTTAATAAATTATCCCCTACATGTAAAATATGGTGTGATGGAATAGCTAATTTATGAGCGGCTAAATTAAAAATTTCTGGAAAAGGTTTTGAACGCGTACATTCACCACCTCGCAAGGAAAATTGAAAATAATCCCCCAAATCAATTTGATTAATATCGACATTACCATTAGTGATCACCGCTAAAGGATAGTTAGCAGCCAATTGAGTTAATAATAAGTGTGTTGATTCAGGTACTTTCATCTTATGTCGCCAAAAATTAAAACAGGCAACGGATTGATCAATCACGTCGGTAAATTTTGATTTTGGAATATTGGTTTTACTTAATAACGATTTAATCGTTTGAGCTCGCCAAACATTAACATCATGATAGATTTCGGGATTATCAGCAAGCACGGCATACTTTTCAGTAAAATACTCAGATAGAGTTAAAGTATGCAACTGTTCATAACGCTTAAGCGTATTGATCATCTCGTCTTCCGCTTTTTCAACGATCATACTGTTATCATATAAAGTATCATCCAGATCGAAAGTCAGCGCTTTAATCGTAGTAATAGAGCGATAAAAGTGCATCTTTATTTTCCTCTTTTAGCTCGTGGATGGGCTGAATCATAAACTTCAGACAGATGTGAAAAATCCAAATGCGTATAAACTTGAGTCGTAGATAAATCAGCATGCCCAAGCAACTCTTGCACTGCTCGCAAATCACCACTTGATTCGAGCATATGAGTTGCAAATGAATGACGTAATTTATGTGGATGGACATGACTACTTAAGCCCTGCTTAACGCCCCATTCGGCAAATCGTTTTTCAACATTACGTGGTGAAATTCGTTTACCTAACTTTGAAATAAACAGCGCATCATCCTGTGGAATAAAAAAATCTCGCATTGACAACCAGCGTTTAATCCATTTGATAGATTCTCGGCCTAATGGCAGTTTTCGCTCTTTATTTCCTTTACCCATTACACGGACTTCACCATCAACTAGATTTAACTCTCGACAGTTAAGCGTAACTAATTCAGAAAGGCGTAACCCCGAACCATACATAACTTCAAGCATCGCTCTATCACGAACAGAAAGCGGATCATTATGGTCAATTTCAAGTAGCTGATTAATTTCGTCAATATCAATATTTTTTGGTAGATGCTGACCTAATTTGGGATTTAGCACGCCTCGAGCAGGATTGACGTTAAGATATTCATTTTTTACCATCCAATCACAAAAGCTACGTAAAGCAGATAATCTTAATGATAAGCTTCTAGCTTGTAACCCTGTTTGTCTGCTACGACTAATTAACAATCTTACAGCTGAAGAGTCTAAATCTTGCCAAGTTGAAATTTCGGCATCTTTTGCCAATGACATAAGCGCATAAAGTTGACGCCGATAATTAATTTGTGTGTTTAAGCTGAGCTGTTTTTCTGACTTTAAATAATTTAAAAACTGCTCAACAGGCAAAGTTAATCGAGCATCGACATTTTGATTAGGCTGAGCCATGATCTTTCCTTAATTTATTCGCATGATCCATCTACTAATTAAAATAGGTAAAATTTCACTCATTTTTTCAAGTAATAATGTCCCTTGCCCTGCTTGGTAATGTTCTGGATTAGTGCTAGTAAACATTAACAGTCCCAGATCACCAAATTGTCCTAATAATGATAAAGCTACCGAGCCAATATAACCATGTTCTGGTAGTAAAAAATCAATTTCGGTTGAATTCAATGTCCCTAAATATTGTTGGCTATACTGTAAATGCCTAACACGAATAAAATCAAACTGTAACGTATTTAAAGCTAAATGATAATAACTTGACGGCGCACTAAGTAACCATTTGTCGTCAAAAAGATATAAGTAAGCACCACTGAGACCTAACGATTTTGCCCATGTGTTTAATATGACTATTAATTGGTTTAAATCTTGCGCTTTGAACAATTCAATTTGTAAATCCATCATTTGGTTAAAAAGTAGCTCATTAGCGCTAGCATGTTCCATTAACAACGTAATTTCGGATTCTAATTGCTTAATTTTATTGCGCTGGCGTGCCATATACCATTCAGGTAATGAAATCCCCCCCCGAACAGGATGAGGCACTTGAACACTCTCTACACATCGTGCATTTCGTATAAAAAAATCAGGGTTATCAATAATATATTGACTGACAATTTCATCATTCAATTGTACAGAAGATGGTTTTTTCTGGGATTTTCTTGCTCGTCTATTCCTAGTAGTTTTTGCAACCATAATTCATTTCTATCATATTATATGTCTAACGTTTTTGGGGGATTAAAGTCACCCTTTTAAAACAAACGAAAAAAAATCAAATAAAAATCAATGGGTTTTCTAAACAATTTTTACCCGCCGAAATTTTTCGATAACAAAGCCTTGTGGTTAAACAGCGATAATATCAAAATTAAATGGCAATAAAGCCATCATACACATGTGTAGCCGGTCCTGTCATATAAAGTGGTTGATGCCCACCGTTCCATTCAATCAATAATTTACCACCTGGTAAATTAACATTAACACGCGGGTTTAATAACCCTTGATTAACACCTACTGCCACTGCTGCACAAGCACCTGTACCACAAGCCTGGGTTTCGCCAACCCCCCTTTCAAATACCCGTAAATTAATATTATCGCGATCGATAATATGCATAAAGCCAATATTAGCATGTTCGGGAAAGCGTTCATGTTGCTCTAATACCGCTCCCAACCTTGTAACTTCTGCTGTTACAATATTATCGACTTGAATAACACAATGAGGATTTCCCATAGATGCAACGCCACATAACACGGTCTGTTCTTGTGCTCGAATTATATAAGTTTTTTCTTCTTTAATAGCCTTGAAAGGAATCTTATTGGGTTCAAAAATAGGCTCCCCCATATTAACGCGTACTGTCTCATCGTCATTTACGGTTAAAATAATATTGCCTTTCATGGTGCTAACTTTTAATACACGTTTTCGAGTTAACCCTTTTAAACGAACAAAACGAGCAAAACAACGAGCACCATTACCGCATTGCTCAACTTCAGAACCATCAGAATTAAAGATACGATAATGAAAATCGCTATCGGGCACATAAGGTGGCTCAACAATAAGAAGTTGATCAAAGCCAATGCCAGTATATCTATCAGCCATACGCTTAATCATTTCAGTTGACAGATGAACATTTTGCGTCACTGCATCAATAACCATAAAATCATTTCCGAGTCCATGCATTTTTGAAAAGTTCATCGTAAATTTACCTTTTGTTGTCAAACATATTAGTTCTTTATTTTTTTATTTTGGCTGTTAACTCGTACCCACGCAAAGAAGAATATTGTATGGAGATTATTAACCCTTCAACTATTTATAAATGCTATAAAACCACTTCCCCTCGCCATAAATCATCCAAAGACTCACGTTGGCGAATTAATTTATGCTGTTGTTCATTAATTAGCATCACTTCAGCAGGTCTTGGGTGACTATTGTAATTCGATGCCATAGAAAACCCATAAGCACCAGCACTACAAATTACCAACAAATCGTCCTGCTTAACCGAAAGCGCACGCTGATAGGCCAGAACATCACTAGATTCACAAATAGGACCAACAACATTGTATATGAATGGCTCATCGCTAGCTTGCGGTTGTTTTTCAGGTAATACGTTCATCCAAGCTTCATACAGTGCTGGACGAATTAAATCATTCATTCCCGCATCGACAATCGCAAAGTGGTTGCTATCTTGGTGTTTGGTATATTCAACTTTAGTAATTAACAAACCTGAATTAGCAACAATAGATCGCCCTGGTTCAAACAGAATTTCAATATCAGGGTAATTAACTAATTTATTCTTTAACTCGGTGACGAGTTGCAATGCTGTCGGAGGTTGCTCGTTGTCATAACAAACGCCTAAACCACCACCTAAATCGATATGTTTAATAAAAATACCATTGGATTGTAATTTATCAACTAAAGCAAGAATGCGATCAGCAGCATCAAGAAATGGTGACAATTGGGTTAGTTGCGAACCAATATGGCAATCAATACCTACAATGGTAATATGCGCTAATGATCGTGCTTTTTCATAAATATTCAACGCTAACTGATAACTAATACCAAATTTATTCTCGCGCAGACCTGTTGATATATAAGGATGTGTTTTAGCATCCACATCAGGATTAATTCTCAATGAAATCGGTGCGATTTTACCTAATCTTTTTGCAACTTCATCAATTCGATATAATTCAGGCTCAGACTCAACATTAAAGCATTTAATGCCAACTTCAAGCGCGCGTTCAATTTCAACGATTGATTTAGCCACGCCAGAAAACACGATCTTTTTAGGATCAGCGCCTGCTTTCAATACTCGTTCTAATTCACCTTGTGAAACAATATCAAAGCCCGCTCCCAATTTTGCCAATAAACTTAAAACAGCTAAATTGCTATTCGCTTTAACGGCGTAACAAACTAAATGTTTATTAGCAGCCAATGCCTGTTCATAGGCTAAAAACTGTTTGCTTATGTGATCTGCTGAATAAACATACAATGGAGTGCCATACTGTTTTGCAAGATCCGCTATAGCTATTTGATTAGCAAATAAGTGACCCTGCTGATAATGCAGAAAATCCATCCCTTTATTCCTTTATACTCTTTTAATCAATGAATCAGACTGAATTGAAGCTGTTGTTGCAGTTTTAAACTGTACTATCGATGCGGTTTCAACTGGATGATAAAGCGGCCCTTTTAATCCACACCCCATTAATACCAACGTAATCCAAAAGATAGAGAGTAATTTTATAGTTAATTTCATATCGTATTCAAGATTATTTCGATTTTTTATGATGCTATCTATATTACACGATACCCATAGCAGTGCAAAGTGTAATTAATCAAGTCTAGATAAACCGATATATAAAATTAGTAAGTCGATGGCGTATTGCAATAAGTAAAATGCCAAAAAGGTTAATTATGGTCTTGTTGTTGTCATTGATTCATATACCTTAACACACGTTAAACAATTTCATATTAAGCTCTACCGCTGAATTACTTTGGTAGAACTTAATACCGTGTTGTCATAGCACAAAAACTGATTCTAACTGTGGATTGAAAAAAGGTTAGTTTACTTGTCAAAAATAGGAAAATTGGTTCTATCACCTATTAGCTTTAATCTTTTTTGCGCAGTAATAATATTAGTTTCCCAATTATCATCATTCGCCCACATTTCGATAACTAGGGGAGCCACATAATTCATAGCTCTAAGCGTTTTGAATATAGCGGTAAAATCAACCTCACCTTCACCAATAACAAGATCCCTAAACTGACCAAGATAATTCGACCTAACTTTATAGGTATCTTTTAAATGAATCTGCACAATATGATCACGACTTAACATAAGCTCGGTACAAGTATCGTAATTCCATCCGGTAATATTGCCTACATCAGGGTAAGCCATAAAATAAGGCGAGTTGATTTCTTTTTTTAAAATTTCAAACTTGCTTAAACTATTAAGATATTGTGTATCCATAATTTCAACCGCCAGCATCACCCCAGCTCGCTCAGCTTGCTTAACGGCCCACTGCATACCTTTAATAAAACGTTGATGAGTTTGCAAGTCAGCGGGTTCATAATAGACATCATAACCCGCTAGCTGGATCACTCTTATCCCTAATTTGTAAGCTAGTGTAATCGCTTTATCCATAATGCTTTTAGCTTCATTGCGGGTATCATGATTAGCTGAACCAAATGGATATTTACGATGCGCACTTAAGCACATGGAATGTAGTGGAATGCCGATTTTTTCACATTGATGCCTAAGTGAATAGATCTCATCGTCAGACCAATCTAATCGTGCGCGGCGCTCATCTGATTCATCGACCGACATTTCGATAAAATCAAATCCTAAGTTTTTGGCTATTTGTAATTTCTCTTGCCATAATAGTTGATTAGGTAAGGCTTTTTCGTAAATGCCTATTCGAGGCGTGTTTTTGGTTTGATACCGTTTTTCAAATATATCGTTACTTTGTGGCATTGTGATAACCCATTTTTTATATGAAAAAATACCATGCAGCTGATTTTTCAACTGCATGCTGTTGTTACCAATATTTTGCGATCTGCGTTCTTAATGCTTGCGCAGTTTGTTGACCGTTTTCATTAGCAAGCGCACGACCAGCAATAAACGCTTTAGTTTTTATGCCTGCAAATAAATGAATATCTTCTGGCACAATGCCACCGGTGATTGAAAGTTCAAGTCCTAAATCAGATAATTGGCGCATTTTTGCTATATCATCTTCACCCCAACCAATACCAGCAAGTTCAGCATCACGAGATCGATGGTATATTGCTTGCTTAATGCCAAGGTTACGCCAAGCTTTAGCATCTTCTAATGTCCAATGCCCGTATAATTCGATCTGAATTTCACCTTTAAACTCATCAGCCACTTTTTTACAAGCTTCCACTGTAGCAATGTGCGCAGCGGCTGAAACTGTTAACCAGTTTGCACCTGCGGAAAAAGCCATTTTTGCCAATATTGCACCACCATCAGTGGTTTTTAAATCGCATACCAAAATATGATTAGGATAAAGTTCTCTTAACTGTTTTACACTTTGCATACCTGCACCAAAAGCGAGAATGGTTCCCACTTCAATGATATCGACAAAACCCGCTACATTTTTTGCCACATCTAATGCTGGCGCTAATTCAGTTTGATCTAATGCGATTTGTAATTTAGGTGCTGCCATGTTGTTCTCCTATTTGCTATTTTTGACCATAGTAAGCATTCGCACCGTGTTTGCGAAAATAGTGCTTATCAGATAACGTTTGTTGAATTTTGATTGCTTGATTAAGTTGCCGAGTGGCAAGAGCCATCATAGCTACTTCTTCAAGTACGACCGCATTATGCACTGCATCTAACGCATTTTTACCCCAACAAAATGGAGCATGACCAGAGATAATTGCCCCTGGCATTGCGACGGGATCTAGACCTCGGCGTTTAAACTCTTCTACAATGACTAATCCTGTATTTTTTTCATAATCAATTGCAATTTCACTATCGGTTAGTTCACGCGTACAAGGCACATCACCATAAAAATAATCGGCATGCGTCGTACCTAGTGCAGGGATGTCTAATTCCGCTTGTGCCCAAATAGTGGCATAACGAGAATGGGTATGCACAATACCACCAATTTGTGGAAATGCTTTATACAATTCAATATGCGTTGCGGTATCGCTTGAAGGATTTAATTTTCCCTCCACAATATCTCCCATTAGCGAAACAACCACAATATCATCCAGTTTCATATTGCTATATTCAACACCAGAAGGCTTGATGGCGATAACGCCTTTTTCACGATCGATTTCAGAGACATTACCCCAAGTAAAAGTCACTAAATGATATTTAGGTAACAATAAATTAGCATTCAATACCCGTTCTTTTAATGCTTGATACATGATTTAACCTCCATTTAAGGCACGATCAATAACGGCATAAACATCTTCTTTGGTGTTACAACGCCTTAATTTATCTAGATCAACCCCTGTTTCACTGTTTTCATCATCTAAAATTTGAGTGACCTCCATTAATCCTTCCATATGCTGATCCGATGTGCTACCCGCTAATGTCACTAAAACATCGACAGGCTCAGCTTCACCATCAAAATAGACAGGTTTTTTTAAGGTAACTAAAGCAAAAGCTGTACGATTTACTCCATCTTCAGGCCTTGCATGAGGCATGGCAAAGTTTGGTGCAATAATAATATAAGGCCCCATTGTTTTGACACAGCGAACAATAGCATCATAGTACGACGGCTCTATTGCTTTAGAGGCGACTAGCATATCAGTGCCTAGCTTAATGGCATCTTGCCAAGTTGCAGCATTTGCTTTGAGTAAAATAGAGTTATTGTCAATTAGTGATTCTTTTAAAGCCATGGTGCACTCCTTAGTATTTAAAATCATTTAGAAAACACTTGTTCAATCAGCTTTATCAGCTCATCGCCAAAAGTTTGTGGATTTAACATATTTTGTACGCCTAACGCATGTTGACCTTCATTTACCTCAATTTCATGAATAAGATGTTTAGATGCAACAATGATATCGACATTGGGTAAACGTGATTTATAATCAGTCACTGCACAAGAATCCATTTCGTTTGGGATGCCTTTTTTATTTAAATAATTAGCAATCTTCATTTTCATCATCATTGAAGAGCCTTGCCCACTCCCACATACTGCCAAGATACGAATTGGGCGACCTTCACTCACGGCGACTTCATCCATTTTTTCAAGTACTGATTCATTGACATCTTGATGTTTATCGTTGACTTCAGGCTGATTTGTAGAGTTAGCCTCTTCTTGGCGAAGCTGTCTAGCAGCAAAAAACATATAAATCAGGGCTAGAACAATAAGAACATAGATAAATAAGTGTGAAATAGATAAAGCCTGTAAAATCGGTGGAAATAAAATCGCCCAATCTGCCATCCCCATCCATGAGTCAATCGGCGTACCGTTTTGAGCAAAGATATGAATTACCCAAGCAGAGCCTAATACCTCTATCATTCCCATGGCAAAACAGATCTTCATTACGGCTTTCCAACCACCAAAATGGTTGGCAAATACACCAATGGTTGCATTCGAAAAAAACATTGGTATAAAGCCTGGAATAATCATAATTGGCGATTTAAAGATGAGTAATAATGCAATCGCTAAGAATTGCCCTAAAGCCCCCCAAATAAAACCAAACACCATCGCATTAGGTGAAAAAGCATAAATTGCCGCGCAGTCAATAGCTAATACCGCATTAGGAATTAGCTTTTCTGAAATACCTTTGAAAGCTTCGGACAATTCAGCAACAAACATACGCACCCCACCAACAATAACTTGAATTGCGACGGCAAATTTAAGCCCTGTTTCAAAGATGTAAATGGTCCAATGGGTGGATCCTGCCATTGTTTGTAAATTATCTAACCCAAATGACAGCAAGATAATACCAAAGAAAATTGTCATCACAATTGTAGTTGCGGCAATACTATCATGAAAGATATGCAACCATTTTGGCAATTTTAGATTATCAACTGTATCGTTTTTATCCCCCAATTTTGGCGCTAATTTAACCGCTATCCAAGAACCGAATTGTTGTTGGTGGCCTATTGAAAACCCTGCTCCCCCAGTAACGGCCTCGGTCGGCTTAAACATCATATTCGAAAATATTCCCCAATAAAGCGCAGTGATAATGGCCGAATAGATGATAGTTTCCCACATGCTGTAACCAAAAAGGAAATAAAATAGTGCAATTAAACCAACCTGTTGGAACATAATATGGCCAGTTAACATAATGGTTCGAATTCCGGTTAAACGTCGAAATACCACCAAAATAATATTAATCGCTAATGCAAGCAAAACAGAATAGCCAACCCATGAATAGCATTCGCCCATACCTGTTTCGACGGCGACCATTGATGCATAAGTATCAATGATAGAGCCTTTAATGCCATGGTATTCTGCCAATTTAGCAATAACAGGTTTGAATGTTGATACCAAAACGCCAGATCCAACCTGTAATAACATAAATCCAACAATGGTCTTAATCGTGCCTTTTAACACGGTGGTTATATCTTTACGTAATAGACAATAACCAAGCATTGTCACCAAGCCAAGTAACAAAGGTGCTTTTGTCATCACTTGACTATAAAAAATATAAAATACGTTATAAATTACTTCCATATGTTCCTCTCATCGGTTATTGACATTTTTACTGCTCGAACAACACTCACCTCTGATATTGAGTTTCATTTAATTGCCTCTCATCAAGTTTCTTATAATCTGTAAAGTAAATGAATGGAACCGCTGATTACTTTACTTTATTTATCATCGCTCATTAAAAACACTTGTTATATTCTACAATCAAAATAAATCATTCAATGATTATTTATGATTGTTTTGACAAGGATCACTTTTCTTAACAAACTATAATTTCATATGTGATCAGCATCACAACTTAAATAAAATATAAAGACAAAAACCATTAAAATTATTATTATCAATTAATTAAAAAATATTGGTATTAATAAATAAAATTATAGCAATTGACAATAATACAAATAAAAATTACGATAAAATAATCATATTTAATCACAATGAAATGTAAGAAAAAATGAACGAAATTGCACGACATAATGAAATAGTAGCGTTAGTAAACGAAAAAGGTATGGTTAGAGTGTCCGAATTAATCGCAAAATTTGCTATATCACCAGCAACAGCAAGGCGCGATATTACTAAGCTAGATGAGGAAGGGCGCGTTAAAAAAGTTCGCAATGGTATTATGCGATTAGAAGAAATAAAACCAATTTGGGCACCGATTGATAGTAATAATACCGATCATTATCACGAAAAAGCCCGTATTGCAATTCGAGCTGCACAATTATGCAACTGTGACGAAAATATTGTTATAAATTGCGGTTCTACGGCTTTTTTACTTGGCCGTGAACTGTGCGGTAAAAATGTTTCAATTATTACTAATTATTTTCCATTAGCTTGTTACTTAATTGAGCATGATCATGAAAATGTCATCATTATGGGAGGATTATATAACAAAACACAAAATATTATTCTTAATCCTATTGCTAACATAACCGATTCTTATGCTGGCAAGTGGATGTTTACCAGTGGTAAAACATTAACACCAACAGGTCTTTATAAAAACGAAATATTAGGCGCTGTAGCTGAACAACAGATATTGGAAAAAACCGAGAAATTAGTTGTTGTAGTTGATAGCTCCAAAATTGATACCAAAGCCAATTCAGGCATGCTTTTTTGCCCTATTAATAAAATAGATATTTTAATCACAGGAAAACAAGCTAATAAGGACGTAATTGAATGCATTAAGGAGCAAGGCGTTGAGGTTATTTTAGTTTAACAATTAAATTGTAGAAGGAACAGAGTATGAGTAAAGTAAATGAAATTAGCCGTGAATCGTGGATATTAAATACATTTCCTGAATGGGGAACGTGGCTTAATGAGGAGATCGAAACAACAGAGGTCAAACCCAATACATTTACTATGTGGTGGCTTGCTTGTACGGGGATTTGGCTAAAATCAGCGGGTAATACCAATATTTCTGTTGATTTTTGGTGTGGCACTGGTAAAAAAACTCACGCAAATCCATTAATGAACAAACAGCATCAAATGATGCGAATGGGTGGAGTCCGTGAATTGCAACCAAACTTAAGAACTAGCCCATTTGTTCTTGATCCTTTTGCAATTAAAGAAATTGATGCAGTGATGGCAACTCATGATCATGCCGATCATATTGATGTCAATGTTGCTGCAGCAGTTATTCAAAACTGTTCACCAAAAGTAAAATTTATTGGCCCGAAAGCTTGTGTAGAATTGTGGAAAAGCTGGGGCGTGCCAGATGATCGTTGTATTGTTGCCAAAGTGGGGGAAACGATTGAGGTTGGTGATATTACAATTCGCGTATTAGACTCTTTTGATAGAACATCGTTAGTTACTTTGCCAAAAGGCGTTTCATCTACCGACAAATCTATTTTAGATGGCATGAATGATAGAGCAGTTAATTATCTATTTGAGACATCAGGAGGTTCGTTGTACCACTCGGGCGATTCCCACTACTCTAACTATTATGCCAAACATGGCAATGACTACAAAATTGACGTGGCATTACTATCTTATGGTGAAAACCCGCGAGGAGTGACGGATAAAATGACATCAGCCGATATTTTACGTGCTGCTGAATCGCTTAATACTCAAGTTGTGATCCCTTTCCATCACGATATTTGGGCAAACTTTCAAAGTGACCCACGCGAAATTGAAGTATTATGGCAAATGAAGAAAGATCGTCTTGATTATCGATTTACGCCTTTCTTCTGGCAAGTTGGTGGTAGATACACTTATCCAACCGATAAACATAAAATGCATTATCAGCATTACCGTGGCTTTAGAGATATTTTTACCGATGAACCAGAATTGCCGTATCGATCATTCTTATAATTGGCTAATATAATTATTAGGCTTCAATGTGTGGACTGATTCAAACAATGCTTTTTACCGTCCACACATCAATCTCTTTACTCCAATTAATTAAACATTAATGTATCTTTCACGATCTGGCAACCAGCAATCAATTAGTTGAGTAGCACTTTGCGGGTAGTGTTTTTGAATGTCATAAGAGGCTTGTTGCACTTGGCTAATCAAATGTTGATCACGAACCAAATCGACAACCTTAAAATTAGCTATACCCATTTGCCGGGTACCTAAAATTTCGCCACTGCCACGAAGTTCAAGATCTTTTTGTGCAATAACAAAACCATCATTACTTTCACGCATCACCTTCATGCGTGCTTGAGCAACTTTACTTAGGGGGGCTTGATACATCAATACACAATGCGATACGGCTGATCCTCGTCCAACTCGTCCACGTAATTGATGCAATTGAGCTAAACCCAATCGCTCAGCATTTTCAATGATCATTAAGCTAGCATTAGGCACATCAACACCAACCTCAATAACTGTTGTTGCAACAAGTAATTGGATGTTCCCAGCTTTAAAAGCTTGCATGACGGATTGTTTTAAATCCGATTTCATTTTGCCATGTACTAACGCAATACTTAAATGGGGTAAACGGGCTTGTAATTCGGTAACCAGCATTTCGGCCGCTTGCGCATCAAGTGTTTCGGACTCTTCGACTAAAGTACACACCCAATAAACTTGACGATTTGCTAAACAAGCTTGGTTTACCCGTTCAATAATTTCATCTCGACGAGTATTTGGTATTACTACCGTAGTAATTGGTGTTCGCCCTGGTGGTAATTCATCAATAACTGAAACATCTAAATCAGCATAGACGGTCATTGCTAATGTTCGAGGAATAGGTGTTGCGGTCATAATTAATTGATGTGGAAAGAAATTATCTTTAATACCTTTTTCCCACAGGCTTAGACGCTGGTTTACACCAAAGCGATGCTGTTCATCAATAATGACTAATCCTAACGAGTTAAACTCCACTTTATCAACAAACACCGCATGAGTACCAATTAATAACGTGCTGTCACCATTTTGAATACGTTCATAACACTGTCGTTTATGTTTAGCCGTTAATCGCCCCGACAACAGATCAACACTAATCCCCAACGGTGCAAACCAAGTACTAAAATTGTTATAATGTTGCTCTGCTAATATTTCTGTCGGCGCCATTAATACTACCTGACAACCATTTTCAATAGCATTTAATGCAGCTAATGCAGCAACTAATGTTTTGCCTGAACCAACATCCCCCTGAATTAATCGCATCATAGGTACTGGTTTTGCCATGTCTTGATAAATCTCTTGCACAACACGTTGCTGAGCACAAGTGGGTGTAAAAGGCAATGATGATAAAAACGGTTTAATCAAACATTGATTTGGAGAAAACAGATGTGCTTGCTGTTTTTGATTATGCTTTTTTAGCATCAACATACTTAAATGATAAGCAATCAATTCTTCAAAAATAAATCGTTTAATAGCTGGGTGTTCGCCCGACATTAATTGTTCAATATGAGTATCAATAGGCGGGTTATGTACAATATTTAAAGAATCCAATACTGGCAAAAAGTGGCATGCTAGCTTTGCTGGTAAAATTTCATTAGGCGGATTATTTTTTAACAACAAAAGTGCTGCCATAATTGACCGTCGAATCAATGCTTGAGATAGTCCATAGGTCGTTGAATAAATGGGTGTATATTTTTCTTGAGTATCATCTAACCTGACTGATGACTCGTTTCCATTGGCTTTAAATTTAAATTGTGGGTGGATAATTTCAATATAATTTTTGCCACGTTTTATCTCGCCATACGCACTCACCCATTTTCCTTTAATCAAAGAAGCTTTCATGCTGGGTGTAAAATGCATAAATCGTAATACGGCAACGCCCGAATCATCTTGAATATAGCAAATTAACATTTGTCGACGCTTAAAGGCAACTTCACTTTTGATTATAGCGCCTTCTATTGTAGTGAACTCACCAATAACCGCATCGCCAATGGAACAAGACGACGTACGATCTTCGTAACGTAAAGGGAAATGCAATAACAGATCTTTGACGGTATAAATACCTAATGTATTAAATTTTTTTTCTAAACTTGCACCAATCCCCGTTAATTTTATCAACGGCAAATGATCAAAAAATCGATTTATCATAATGACTAATTTATATTTCTTGTCACGCTCACTACATCGGACTGTAGCGATATTTTCCGCATTAATTCACTAAGTTGCTGAGTGTTTTTTACTTCTATTTGCAAAATGATGGTATAAATTTGTCTGTCTTTTTCTTCGGTATTTAACCACTGCAAGTGGGTATTTTCATCATTAATAATTGAAAGGAGATTCGCTAAAGCGCCTTGAACATTTAAAATATCAACCCAAATTTCAACAACAAAGCGTTGAAAAATATCTGGCGCCCATTTAAGTGGAATATATTTTCCTGGATTATTTTGATAGTCTGAAATATTTCGACAAGATTCGTGATGCACTATCAGTCCCTTTTCTGGGCTGACATGTCCCACGATAGGGTCATTTGGAATAGGATGACAACATTTAGAAAACGTAACCAAAACGCCTTCACTACCCGTGATAACTAGTGTTTTATTGGGTTCTGTTTTATTTTGTAATAGCGATTTATGTTCTAATCCTTTAGCTATAAAATGGCTCATAATATTGCCTAGCCCAATTTCGGACAAAACATCATCAAAAGTTGGCAATTTAGCTAACTCAGCTGCACGAGCTTTTTGATTTGATGATAACTCACTAATACCGCCAGATTTAACTAACGAAAGATCGAGTAAACGTCGTCCCAATTTAATTGCATCTTCACGTTTAAGTGTCCTAAGCGCATGACGAATTCGAGATTTTGCTTTAGCACTAACTACAAAACTTAACCAATTAGCATTAGGTCGCCCTTCCGATGAAGTAATAATTTCAACAGTTTGACCACTACTTAATGGTTGCGATAGAGGATAAGGTTTACGATCAACAATTGCACCAATGCACTGATAACCAATATCAGAATGGACTGCATAGGCAAGATCAACTGCTGTTGCGCCTTCAGGTAGCTGAACAATACGCCCTTTAGGGGTAAAAACGTAAATTTCTTTAGGAAACAAATCAGACTTTACATTTTCGATAAATTCGAAAGAGTTACCCACACTTTGTTGTAATTCTAATAAACTTTGCATCCAGCGCTGAGCTTTAATTTGCGTGGTAGTATTGTTCATTTCATCGGTTTCGTTATATGCCCAATGAGCAGCAACGCCCATTTCAGCCATTTGATCCATATCTTCAGTGCGGATTTGTACTTCAACAGGTGTTCCATGAGGTCCAATTAACGATGAATGTAATGACTGATAACCATTCGCTTTGGGGATCGCTATATAGTCTTTAAAACGATTAAGCCGTGGCTTATAAAGATTATGCACTAACCCAAGAGCGCGATAACAAGCATCAACGTCCTTTACTACAATTCTAAACGTATAAATATCCATAATGGAATGAAACTGCTGCTCACGCAATTTCATCTTTTGATAAATCGCATAAATGTTTTTTTCGATACCAGTAACTTCGGCGTCAATATGAGCATCTAATAATCGATTACGTATTTCAGACAAAATTTGTTGGATAAGCTCTTTTCGTGTATTTCGCGCGGTTTTAATTACTTTTTCAATCACTTTGGCACGATTTGGATGCATTGCGGTAAAGCCCAAAATCTCAAGCTCTGTTTTAATATGATTAATGCCCAAACGATGAGCTAAAGGGGCATAAATTTCGAGAGTTTCTTTGGCAATGCGACGGCGCTTGTCAGATCTTAAGGCACAGAGTGTGCGCATGTTATGGGTACGGTCAGCTAGTTTAATTAAAATAACACGCACATCTTCGGTCATGGCAAGCACCATTTTCCGAAAATTTTCAGCTTGTGCCTCTTGTCTATTACGGAATTTTAATTTATCAAGTTTAGAAACACCTTCAACTAAAATGGCAACATGTTTACCAAATTTATTCGTAATATCTTGAAAGGTAACCGGAGTATCTTCGATAGTGTCGTGTAAAAGTGCGGCAATAATTGTTTCATAATCAAGCCGCATCTCAGCTAAATTTGTTGCAACTGCAACAGGGTGGGTGATGTAAGGCTCACCACTGCATCGGAATTGCCCTTCATGTGCATTTTTAGCAAAAAGATAAGCATCTTGTATCAATTCCACTTTTTTAGCAGGAAGATAAGATGCTACAACCTCTTTTAAGCTATCAAAATATTGCATAAGCAATTCCTGTAAAGCTTATTCGTATGATGGTGTGTTTTCGAGAAGAATCGACTCATGAAGTGTTGCACGTGCTTCTGCTTCTTCATCTTGACGCGCTTGGAAATCAGCAATATCGAGAATTTGTTTATTAACAAGGCCTTCTTCAATTTCGCGTAAAGCAACAACCGTTTCTTTGTCGTTTTCTTCCGGAACCAGTGGAGATTTATTTTCAACTTGTAATTGACGAGCGCGTCTTGCTGCTACAATAACGAGATCAAAGCGATTACCAATTTTTTCTACTGCATCTTGAACAGTTACACGTGCCATTTTCACCTCTAAATTGTTTACTAAAATGCTTTATTTGAAAGATCTGATATTCTACTTAAATTTGTAGTGATTTGTCTATATTAATATTGTTTTATACATTGAAATAAAGAGATCTTAGATAATAAAAAATTGCTAGGTTCTTATCATTGATTACGATAACTTTTCATATTCATCATCAATTTTATTATCCATATGCTTTTTACTTTGAACTAATCTCACAGCAAAATAAAGATCATAAGCAAAATCAATATGATCGTTATCAAGCTTAATATTCATTTGTTTAAACCAATTTTTGAGTGTTTTACGCCGACCTGATAAGATTAACATGGTGTTTCTTACTTTTAAGGATCTTACTAATTCATCGATTCCTGACAACACACTCACGTCTTTATAAGTAAAACAAGGAATTGCATCAACAATCACATAGTTTATTGGCTCTTTTGCTTCATCAATATAACTAATAATTCTCCGTTTAAAATAGGCAATATTAAAATAAGTTAGTGGAGAGTTAAATCGATAAATCAGAGTATTATTGATTGGTTTAACACCTTGGTTTATTGAATGAATTCGACCACTTGCATCAACACCTAATAATTGATCTTTCGGCCTAAATACACGGCGCAAAAATAAAAATATCCCAAGTAACACCGACAGTGCCATACCGGGAATAATACCTATCACAAGAACTGAAATCAGTGTTGTTAAACTTAAATAAAACGCATCTCGATCAAATTTAAAAAAGCGGAGGATTGTTTGAAAATTAATTAATGAAATGGATGAATAAATCAAAATTATGCCTAATACACAAGTGGGAATATATTGTAAAGGCGAAAGAAAAAACAACACGACAATACCAATTAATATTGCAGCAATAATTGAAACTAGCTGAGTTTTACCACCATTGGCATCATTAACAGCTGTTCTTGATGAGGTACCACTAACAACAAAACCTTGTGATAACCCCGCTACAATATTAGCCACACCTAGCGCTTTAAATTCGATATCGGCGTTGGTTTCATAGTTATTTTTGGATGCGAAACTGCGCACGGTTATCATCATACTAACAAAACAAATGATAGCAATATTCAGTGAGGGCACAACTAAATCACGCATCAACCCTTTATCAAAATCAAGCCATGATTTGGCAGGAATCAAATCTCCACTAACATTGCCAATAATACGAATATTAAAATACTCAAAATTAAATAACCATGAAAAAAATGTCATCACAATGACGGCTAATAGTGGCGCTGGATATAACGGTTTTAATCGCTTTAAAGCAATTAAAATAAACAAAGTAAAAAATGAAACTAGTGCAGTGGCTATATGGATTTGCGATATTTTAAAAGGTAAATAAACGATTCGCTCAATCAGATAAGAATAATCATAACTAAAACCAAGTGTTTTTGCTAACTGATCAACCATAATGGTGATTGAAATACCATTAAGCAAACCAATTAAAATAGGCTGGCTAAGCAAGTCAGCCAAAGCGCCAAGATGTAGCTTTCCTGCGATAATACACCAAATACCAATCATTATTGTTAATATCATGACTAATTGCCAACGTAATATGGGATCATTAGCTGCTAACGGCAACACAACAGCCGCAACGACAGCACATGTTGCCGTATCAGGTCCGACAATCAGTTGTTTCGAAGATCCAAAAAGTGCATAGGCAATTAAAGGCAAAATGGTCGAATATAGTCCTGCTATAGCACCAACACCTGTCAATTCAGCATAAGCAATTGACACTGGTAACGAAACTGCCGCGACCGATAAACCCGCCTTAATGTCAAAATTAAGATATTCTCGCTTATACTGTAATAGGCTACTTAACCCTGGCATCCACAAAGCTAATTTTTGAAAAAAAGCATTGTTAAAAAAACGACCCATACTAATCCTTATTTTCCAGCTATGCTCATATTATCAATCAAAATCGAACCACATTGAATATTAGTTCTCGTTTCGACATCATTACCTATTGCCACAATGTTTTTATACATATCTTTAAGATTGCCGGCAATAGTAATTTCGCTAACAGGATATTGGATTTGCCCATTTTCAACCCAAAATCCAGTGGCTCCGCGTGAATAATCGCCAGTTACACTATTAACACCTTGTCCCATTAACGAAGTAACGACAACGCCTTTATCCAGTTTTTTAAGCATATCATCAAAGCTAGCATGAGTTTGGCTAGGCGAGATAAGCCAATTATGAATCCCACCTGCATGACCTGTTGATGTTAAACCCAATTTACGCGCTGAATAATTACTTAATAAATAAGTTTGCAACACGCCTTGCTCAACAATATTACGCTTAACTGTTTTTGTGCCCTCACTATCAAAAGGCGAAGAGCCAATACCTTTTAAAATATAAGGATCTTCATAAATAGTCAGCCATTTAGGAAAAATAGCCTGCCCAACACAGTCTAATAAAAATGAGGATTTACGATAAATTGCGCCACCACTGATGGCATTGACTAAATGCCTAATAAGCCCAACAGCAACTTCAGCACTAAACAGTACTGGGGCTTGCATGGTTGCGATTTGCTTAGCACCTAAATGCGATATTGCTCTGTCAGCTGCTTGCGTACCCACCCAACTTGCTGATTTTAATTCACTAAAATCACGTGACGAGGTATAAGCATAATTACTTTCCATCTGCCCTGCTTGTTCGGCAATAACTGAACATGAAAGCGAATGTGAACTTGCACAATAACCTTGTAGCATTCCTAAACTATTACCATAAACATAAACACCATATCGGCTACTAAAATAACCACCATCAGTGCTAATTAGTTTTGAATGATTGAGTGCGGTTAATTCAGCTTGTTTTGCCTGTTCAATGGCATTATCGACATTTAAATCACTTGGATAAAATAAATCCAAATCAGGAGGATTAAATGCCATTTGGCTTACATCGCCCAAACCAGAACAAGGATCGGGTGATGTATATTGCATAATATTAATCGCCATATCCACCGTTTGCAAAATCGCCGAAGGGGATAAATCATTGGTTGATGCACTGCCTTTACGTTGGTTTTGATAAACAGTAATGGATAATGCCCCATCACTATTAAATTCAACATTTTCGGTATCCCCCATTCGGGTGCTAACACTAATACCCGTTGATTGATTAATCGATACTTCAACGGCATCCACTCGTGACTTTGCTTGCTTAATAGCATTAGCGACAATAGCTGATAAATTTTCTTTTTGGTTTATCGCTTCTTTTTTAATTTGTTCAATACTCATTTTATTATTTTCTACAATTCTGCTAGTGATACGTTATAATAAGCTAGAATTGAATATTAGTTAACAAAAGAAATAATATGAATCATAATCAAGAGACAAATTTAGAACCCAACTTTGCTATTGACACCCAAGACGATGAAATCATTTACGTTAGTAAAAGCGAAATCAAACGTGATGCGGAAGCGCTAAAAAAATTAGGTGTTGAGCTTGTTAATTTAAGCAAAAACGAACTGGAAAAAATTCCTCTCGATGAAGATCTTATTTATGCTATTGAACTTGCTCAAAAAATAAAAAAAGAAGGGTATCGCAGACAAATCCAATACATTGGCAAGCTACTACGTAGCCGAGATATCGATCCCATTAGCCAAGCCCTTGATAAGCTCAAAAATCGTCATAATCAACAAATTTCTTTATTTCATAAACTCGAAAAACTACGAGATGACCTGATTGCAACAGGCGATGCGGAAACTATCATGAGCTTATATCCAACAGCCAATCGCCAGCAACTGCGTACCTTAGCGCGTTTAGCTAAAAAAGAGCAAGAAGCCAATAAACCCACCAAAACGGCAAGGCAAATTTTTCAACATTTAAAAAAATTGAGTGATACAGAATAATCTTTATAATGTGCGCTTACTGTTATTAACAAACACTATACTAACTTAGATAGAGGATACAAAAATGGGACTTTTAAATGTACCTGCTGGTAAAGAATTACCTGATGATATTTACGTTGTGATTGAAATTCCGGCTAATGCTGATCCAATAAAATATGAAGTCGATAAAGATACTGGTGCTGTATTTGTTGACCGTTTTATGGCAACAGCGATGTTTTACCCATGCAACTATGGTTATATCAATAATACATTATCATTAGATGGTGATCCTGTTGATGTTTTAGTCCCAACGCCATATCCATTACAACCAGGCTCAGTGATTCGTTGTCGCCCTGTTGGTGTATTAAAAATGACAGACGAAGCTGGTCAAGATGCAAAACTTGTTGCTGTACCTCACACTAAACTGTCAAAAGAATATGATCACATTAAAGATGTTGATGATTTACCTGAACTACTTAAATCACAAATTAAACACTTTTTTGAGCAATACAAAGCGTTAGAAAAAGGTAAATGGGTAAAAGTTGACGGTTGGGACAATGCCGATGCAGCTCGTAAAGAAATACTTGAGTCATTTGAACGAGCAAAAAACAAATAAAATTGAATAACAAAAAAGTCACTGTTAATCCAAAGCCATAAAATAATATTTTATGGCTTTTTTATTTTATAATACGCCAACTTTTGAAGTAATTTCAGCACTTGAATCATGCAATAATTTGTCTTTTATCAATTTCTAGGTAATTATCTAAAAATTTAAGAAAAAACTATATTCTAAGAAAAAAAATTATTATTAACATCTTGCTTTTGATTATAATTTATGCGGTAATAGCACTGGGTAAACAACAACGTTGAAATTATGAAATCAATTAACTTTAATAATGTAATTTTGATAGCTTTATCATGGTGTTGAGTTACATAATTAATACAGTGTTAAAGCCCATACGAGCCTAAAAGGCTAATTATTAATTATTGTTAGGATGTCTAGTAAATGAATAAAAAAACAGGCCAAGTAAAATGGTTTAACGAAAGTAAGGGTTTTGGTTTTATAACTCCTGCGGATGGAAGCAAAGATGTATTCGTTCATTTTTCTGCTATTTCAGGTGATGGCTTTAAAACCTTAGCTGAAGGGCAACAAGTTGAATTTGCGATCCAAGATAGCCCTCGTGGACCAGCAGCAGCTGAAGTTGTTGTTATTTAGTTTATCTAACTAATTTATTTCCATACTAGCAAAACGCTCACCTTAAGGTGGGCGTTTTTTATCCCAAGTAAACCTAAAATTACTCAAAATTTAGCATAAAAAAAGCGACCTCAAAGTCGCTTTTCAACCAATAAATACTAATTATTTAGAAACAACAGCAATTAAATCTAATACTTTGTTTGAATAACCAACTTCATTATCATACCAAGATACTAATTTAACGAAGTTATCGCTTAATTGGATACCCGCTTTAGCATCAAATACAGATGTACAAACTTCACCTAAGAAATCGGTAGATACAACGTCATCTTCAGTATAACCAAGCACACCTTTCATTGGGCCTTCAGCAGCTGCTTTGATTGCTTTACAAATATCTTCGTATTTAGCTGGTTTTTCTAAACGAGCAGTTAAATCAACAACAGAAACGTCTGGTGTTGGAACGCGGAAAGCCATACCTGTTAATTTACCGTTTAACTCAGGGATAACTTTACCTACCGCTTTAGCCGCGCCAGTTGATGAAGGGATGATGTTTTGAGCCGCACCACGACCACCACGCCAATCTTTATGAGATGGACCATCAACTGTTTTTTGAGTTGCGGTTGTTGCATGAACGGTTGTCATTAATGCTTCAACAATACCAAAGTTATCGTTAATAACTTTAGCTAAAGGGGCTAAACAGTTAGTCGTACATGACGCATTAGAAACGATATCTTGACCAGCATATTCTTTATCATTAACACCAATAACGAACATTGGCGTGTTGTCTTTTGAAGGACCAGTTAAAACAACTTTCTTGGCACCAGCTTGGATATGTTTGCGAGCAGTTTCGTCAGTTAAGAATAAACCAGTTGCTTCAGCAACAACATCAACACCTACTTCGTCCCATTTTAAGTTTGCAGGATCACGTTCTGCAGTAACACGGATTGTTTTACCGTTAACCACTAATTTACCGTCTTTAACTTCAACAGTACCATCAAAACGACCATGAGTTGAATCATATTTAAGCATGTAAGCCATATATTCAACATCTAATAAGTCATTGATAGCAACGATTTCGATGTCTGAACGTTTTTGAGCAGCACGGAAAACAATACGACCGATACGGCCGAAACCATTAATACCTACTTTAATAGTCATAACAATTACCTTCTTTTTAGTGTTTTTAATGTTAAAAATCTTTCCTGTAAACTATCAAATTTTAAAGACTTATTCAAGAAGATTCCTAATAATTAAACACGATTTGATTAAATAGATTAAAGCATATGCAAACTTTTTGAATTAATACAAATAAAATCATTATGTTATTAAATAATTCTGAATAAAAATCATAAACGCGAAAGAGCGTGAAAAATGGGGCATTCTTGCACTTAAAAATAAGTCAGAAAACCAATTGATTTTATTTAAGTTTTTATTTTTTTGTTTTTTTATAAAAATCACCGATTTTTACCCAACAAACCTAACGCCATACTTACTCAGCCCCAGAATATGCCACCAACAGGTAAGGTGCTATTTGCCGTAATTCAACCTTTTTCGGCCTTTTATCCATTTAAGATCTCTGCATAAAAAGAGGTGTCTTCATAAGAAAAAATGATTTTATTTTTATTGTTATTAAAAGAATGCTTGTTTCATCACTAGGGTAGAAAAAGTCTTTCTAGAATCTTATAAAAATATTCGCTGGAACAATGGCGCTTGCTTGTTTGCCGAAAAAATTAATGTGGTATCGGTGAATTTGTTGTTAAAAAATAACGAGTTTTTTGGGGCATTAAAGTCTAAATTCGTTTTTTCTATAACAGAACAAAAGGATGGGGCATTGGGGTTAAGTGGTTAAATGGAAATGTTACGTCCCAAAAGTGATTGAATTCTTCTAAGCTGATTCTCCTAAACTAAGGAAAGTAATTTTTCTTTTTTCATCAAGCGATAGCAAGCAATCTTTAGCGTTAATTGGGTATTTTTGTTCATCAATAATTAATTGTTTCTTGTCCATAAAAATATACCTGTTATCCTTTTTTTGTTTATTTTGCTATGCGTTGGGCTATTTATACTGGAAATTTTTTGTTTTTATAAGCCGACCATAAGTGCGTAACTGCCCAGTTATTATATTCTTGAGCAAGAAAACTTTTCGCTATTATTTCTATATCGTCAGATATTTGAGACGCAATTTCAAAATGATTAATTAGTTGAAAAGACAGTTTGAATGCTTTTTCTCTTAATATATTAATAAGTTCGATTTCTTCCTTTTTAAAACTTTTTTTGTTTAAGGTATTAAAGCTATTCACCCATTGATTATCAAACTCAGGTTCATCTCTTAGATCTAATGCTTGGTCTGCATTTAATGCTTTTAAAAAATCAAAGTTGATTGGATCCGATAAATAATGGTTAATTTCATTAAGTTTGTTATTATTCATTTGGGAAAATTCCTTAAAAAATCTGGCACTATAATGTGTTCTAAAAGTACAGTAAAAAATAGAATGTTTTGTTTAATTTACTGTTTTAATTTAGCTAAATTCAGAAATTATATATATAATAATAAGTATTTTTACAATATGAAACAGGATTATAAATGTACAACATAAAACACATTGGCAACTTTGAAACGATGCCTGAACCAGCTGTTGCCATATATGAAACAAATATCGAAAAAATGCAAAGTTTATATGATGCCAACTGGGATATAAATGAAAAAATCCACCTTGGTGAATATACAGATATAACACCTTTGGAGCTTGCTGTTGTCACAAATAATTTTACTGTTTTTAAGTGGTTATTAGAAAATAAAGTGTCTTTGGATGTTGGTCGTTTTACCATTATCGAAAAGGCAGCACAATATAGCGATGGTAAAATTACAGATCTTTTGCTAAAAAATAATGCGCTTGATTTTCTTCCCCTAAAAAAATATTCGGAAATATTAATCCGCATTCATTACGGGAAAAATTATGAAAATATAGCGCTATTTGAGCAATACGGAGTAACGGTAAAACAATATGGCGGTGCTGCGCTTAGGTCCAGCGCATCAGATGGAAACATAGAAGAAACAAAAATGTGGGTAGAAATGGGAGCCGATGTTAATTATCACCAACCCGATACGGTTTTCCCTTATTCTCCAACACCGTTGATAGAAGCGGTCAGACACGATCACACCGAACTTGCCGAATATCTTATAAAATGTGGAGCCGATATTACCATTACTGATAAATATGGTGATCGCCCATATTCTCTTGCTGCAACGAATAAAAATACAAATTTGATGCAATTGCTAAAATCATTAGAGCCAATTGAATGGCATAATGAGCAAGAAAAACTAAAGCGCCTAAAAAGCTATAAAATGCCTGCGGATATGTTGACATATCTTAAAACATCGCCAGGTAAAATTCATTTTTCAGGAAAAGATTGTTATTCAAAATACATTACTTTTTATAATTTTATCGATTTGCTGGAGATGAAATGGAAAAGGAAAAAACTAATTTCTTTGATAGAAGAAGTTGACGGTTATGAGCTATACATTGTTTGGTCTCCAGCAGAAAAAGCAATTTGCTATATCGATCCTGAGCACCAAATATTTGCTAAAATTTGTTCTTGGAAAGAATTTATTAAGCACCCAGAAAAACATATCAATAATATAATAGATGGGGTATATGATGATATGTAAAGCAATGATCAGATGTTCAAATTTTTTTCATAAGAATTTGCGTCGCCATTGTCGCTAATTTTCCCCAGACAAAATAGTACCTCAAACTGTTGGGGGCAGATGCTAACACCAAGCAAGGCATAGCATGAGTCTTTTGGGGTAAAAAAGGAATTATTTTTTATAAAATAAAAAACTAATAAAATCAATTGTTTTTCTGAATAATTTTTTAGCGTAAGAATGTCTGCTTTTGTAGAGAAGACAATAGTGTTTTTATGTGTAGACTAGGTTGCGAACTTTTTACTGAAATGCATAGATTATCTGAAACTGTTTGACAAACTATTTCTCGCCAAATTTTATCATCACCGTTATTTTTAATAATATATGTTATAATGACGCTTTATTTTTTAATAAGAGAGATTATTTTGCAACAGTCGTTACAAGATTTTATTATTGATAAAATTGATGATTTAAAAGGTAAAGATATTGTTACCCTTGATGTCCGTGGTAAATCAAGCATTACTGATTATATGATTATTTGTACGGGGACGTCTAACCGTCATGTTTCGTCTATCGCCAACCATTTGCTTGATGAAGCAAAAAAACAAGGCCATTTGGTATTAGGCAGTGAAGGAAAAAGTGATGCAGATTGGGTTGTAGTTGATATGGATTCAGTGATTGTACATATCATGCAAGAAGAAAGCCGCCAGCTTTACGGACTTGAGAAACTTTGGAGTTAATTACGTGAAAATACAGCTTATTGCTGTTGGCAATAAAATGCCAAACTGGGTTACCACTGCTTTTGGTGATTATCAGTCACGATTCCCTAAAGATATGCCTTTAGAACTTATTGAAATCCCCGCAGGCAAGCGCACCAAAAATGCAGATATTGTCCGAATTTTAGATAAAGAAGGCGAGGCAATGCTAGGTGCTTGCGGTAAAAGCAATCGTATTGTAACGCTTGATATTCCAGGTAAGCCTTATACCACGCACCATTTAGCCGAGCAGTTAGAACGCTGGAAAATTGATGGGCGTGATGTGAGTTTATTAATTGGTGGGCCAGAAGGTTTGTCCCCAGCTTGCAAAGCAGCGGCAGAACAGAGTTGGTCACTGTCGCCCTTGACACTTCCCCACCCTTTAGTGCGTGTTATTGTGGCTGAAAGCCTCTACCGCGCTTGGAGCCTAACCGCTAATCATCCTTATCACCGTGAATAATAACATAAGGTAAACAAAATAAGATGAGCGCCATTATTTTAGATTTACAAATTGCTACAAAAGAGCAACAGAATTTACCCAGCGAAGCACAAATTTTGCAATGGTTAGACGTTATTTTACCTCAGTTTATGGATAACGCCGAGCTGACTATCCGTATTGTTGATGAACAAGAAAGCCAGCAGTTAAATTATACTTATCGCCATAAAGATAAACCAACTAATGTTTTATCTTTTCCGTTTGAATCTCCCGTTGAGATTGAGGTTCCTTTATTGGGCGACCTCATTATTTGTAAGCAAGTTGTGGAAACTGAAGCTGTACAACAACATAAATCACTAACCTCACACTGGGCGCATATGATTGTGCATGGTTGTTTACATTTGCTGGGTTATGATCATATTCTTGACGAAGAAGCCGAAGAAATGGAAAATATCGAAATTGATATCATGCAGCAGTTAGGATTTGAAGATCCTTATCAACCCGTTGATGAATAAAAATACTCAATGGGCAGTTTAGTAATTCAATGACAATTTAGCTAACTAAACAAAATATATAAAATAATTTAAATTAATAACAAAGTAAGAAAGGAAAAGAGCAAATGAGTGATGATAATCACCGGAGACCTAAAAAAGGGTTTACATTATGGTTAAGTCAGTTGTTTAATTCGGAACCCAAAGATAAAGAAGAACTGATTGAAGTGATTCGTGAAGCGGAAGAAAACGAACTTATCGATCCCGACACGCTCGATATGATTGAAGGTGTTATGGATATAGCCGAACAGCGCATTCGTGATATTATGATACCCCGTTCACAAATTATCACAATTAAAGACAATTATACCCTCGATGAATGTTTAGATATTATTTCTGAACATGGGCACTCCCGTTATCCTGTTATTAGTGAAGATAGAGATCACATAGAAGGCATTTTATTAGCTAAAGATCTTTTGATTTTTATTCGCCAAGGTGTTGATAATTTTGATCTCAAAAAAATTCTTAGACCAACCGTAGTTGTTCCCGAAAGCAAACGCGTTGATCATATGTTAAAAGAATTTCGGATGCAACGCTATCATATGGCGATGGCAATAGATGAGTTTGGCGGTGTTTCTGGCCTTGTGACAATTGAAGATATTTTAGAGCTTATCGTAGGCGATATTGAAGATGAATATGATGAGGTTGAAGATCGTGATATTCGCCGTTTAACAACCTCAGTCTACACAGTGCGAGCACTAACTCCCGTTGAAGATTTTAATGATATTTTTGCAACTCATTTTAGTGATGAAGAAATGGACACCATTGGGGGGCTGGTCATGCAACATTTTGGTCGATTACCTTTACGTGGTGAGAGCATTACCATTGATGGTTATCAATTTAAAGTCGCCATTGCAGACAGACGACGAATCATTCAATTACATGTCACCATTCCTGATGGTGCAACCGTGCCCAATTTAGAGTTACCTGAAAATGCTTAAACAGATATTATTAAGTATATTTCTTGGTGCAATAGCCGTTTTTAGTTATGCACCTTTTCATATTTGGCCGTTAGCTTTTGTCTCGTTTGCGGGTTTTTTATGGCTTATTGCTGATAAATCTAAAAAACAAGCCATGCTATTGGGATTAACTTGGGGTGTCGGCTATTTTACATCTGGCGTGCATTGGGTTTATATCAGCATAAAACAATATGGAGAATTGCCTCTACCCGTTGCCATTATTATTTTAGGCTTTTTAATCCTGTATTTATCGCTTTATCCTATGCTTTTTGCTTTTCTATTAAGAATGGTAAATCATTTTGCTGGACAATTTTCATTTAAGCAACTAGTACTTGCAGCACCAATGCTTTGGCAAATAACTGAGTTTTTGCGTGGTTATATATTGACTGGATTTGCTTGGTTACAGCTCGGTTATAGTCAACTTGATAGCCCACTGCGAGCCTATTTCCCTATAGGGGGAATAGATTGTGTTACTTTATTGCTTACTATTTTGTGTGGGTTATTTATTTATAGTATTAAGTCAATAACCATCAAAACATCCCGAAAGCACGCAGTTGGTGCGATTATTGCACTGTTTGCGATCTTTATTGCACCAATTTCATTCGGCAATATTAATTGGACTACTGTAGACAAGACGCGTTCGGCTCATTTTGCGTTAATTCAAGGAAATATCTCGCAGTCAATCCGTTGGACAAAAGAACAGCTCAATAACACGTTACAAACCTATACTAAACTAACCTTAGACAATTTAAATAAAAATGAAATAATCATCTGGTCAGAAGCCAGTATCACCGATTATGAAATCAATCAGCAAACTTTTTTGCAATATTTAGACAACGAAGCTAGAGCTCATGATGCTGAAATTGCCGTGGGCATTCTTGATTATCGTTTTGGTGAAGAAGGATATCAGTCCAATGGAGATATCTATAATACCCTGTTAGTGCTCGGTGAAAAAGAACCTTATCAATACCCAACAACCAATCGTTATAGAAAACATCATTTGGTGCCTTTTGGCGAGTTTACACCGCTAGAGTCAATACTTGAACCGATTGCTGCCATTCTCGATATTCCAATGTCATCAATGAAACCTGGCGAAACAATACAACCTCAATTACACATAAAAGGCTTTAAATTTACACCCGCTATTTGTTATGAAGTGATTTTGTCGAATTTAATCCATCAAAACTTTGCCTCTGATACCGATTTTTTACTTACTGTTTCAAATGATGCTTGGTTTGGCGATAGCATTGGTCCTAAACAACATTTACAGATGGCACAAGCAAGGGCGTTGGAATTTGGCAGACCTTTAATTCGCAGTACCAATACGGGAATTACGGCAATTATTGATGAGCACGGTAATCTCGTTAAGCAATTACCACAATTTGAAACAGGTGTTTTATCAGCATCTGTATCGCCCACAATAGGTTTAACACCTTATGCAAAATGGGGCAATCTACCCTATTTTGTAATTATGATATTAATATTTATCTCACTTTTTATAAAACGACGTTCATAATTTACAATACTGGCATAATTATTGCTTAAATATAATTGGTTTTAATAAATCTTGATGTAACCAACAATCTAATATTGTGTTAATTACTTACATCTAGCTCCAATGATAGATAAATAAACAGTAAAAAGTACTTTTATGCTAAAAAATAAGTTATAATATATGCCCTTTGTAAAAATGTTAAAATTATTTAATATGATACAAAATAAACCGTAGGAGATGAGTATGAACAAAAAGACAAAATTAACCAAACTCGTGTTATCATTTGCAATGTTAGGTCTAGTGAATAGTGCCGCATTTGCCGATGAATTAACTGGTACACTAGCTAAAGTAAAAGAAAATGGTGTGATTGTCGTAGGACATAGAGAATCATCAGTCCCGTTCTCATATTATGGTGATAACCAAAAAGTTGTGGGTTATTCTCAAGATTACTCAGATCTTATTATTAATGCGGTAAAAAAAGAGTTAAACATGCCTAACTTGCAAGTTAAATACTTACCGCTGACTTCTCAAAACCGTATTCCACTGTTACAAAACGGTTCTTACGATTTTGAATGTGGTTCAACAACCAATAATCTTTCTCGTCAACAACAAGTTGATTTTTCAAATACGATCTTTATTGTTGGTACTCGCTTTTTAGTTAAAACTAGTAGCAATATTAAAGATATTGACGATCTGAAAGGTAAAAATGTGGTCGTAACTTCAGGTACAACATCCGAAGTTATGCTCAACAAAATCAATACTGAAAAAGGGTTAAATATTCGTATTATTGCGACCAAAGATCATGGTGATGCATTTCGCACACTTGAAAGTGGACGAGCTGCAGCATTTCTTATTGATGATGCATTATTAGCTGGTGAGCGCTCGAAAGCAAAAAAACCTGAACAATGGGAAATTGTAGGTACACCATTATCTTATGAAGCCTATGGTTGTATGTTGCGTAAACAAGACCCACAATTTAAAGCTTTAGTCGATAAAACTATTTCAGAAGCGCAAACATCAGGTGTCGCCGAAAAGTCATACAACCGCTGGTTTAAACAACCTATTCCACCAAAAGGGTTAAATATGAACTTTGATATGTCTTCTGAGATGAAAGAACTTTTCGCTCATCCTAATGATAAAGCATTAGATTAATACGCAGATATTTTCCCATAAGGACGTAGGCAACTGCGTCCATCATCTTATTTAGTACTATTTACAATTTTTTTACATGTTGGAGTATTTATGACAACAAGTTGGAATTGGGGAATTTTTCTTCAACCAGCACCATTTGGGGATACAACGTATCTAGGCTGGTTGTGGTTAGGTTTCCAAATGACCATATTGCTAGTTATTACATCAGGAACGGTTGCCTTTTTGGTTGGTTCGCTATTTGGTGTGCTGAGAACATTACCTAACCGCTTTTTATCTGGCTTAGGTACATGTTATGTTGAGGTTTTTAGGAATATCCCGTTAATCATTCACTTATTCTTTTGGATTGAAGTTGTACCAGCACTGGTACCAGAATCTATCCGTGACTGGTTATATAATCTTGACCCTATGATATTTACTTTATTAATGTCAACCATAGGATTAGGATTATTCACAGGTGCACGTATTTGTGAACAAGTGAGAGCTGCTATTCAATCAATCCCTGCTGGTCAGAAAAGCGCAGGAATTGCATTAGGATTAACTCTGAAACAAACCTATTTATATATTTTATTGCCAAACGCTTATCGACGTGTGTTACCACCGTTAACATCTGAAATATTAAATATGGTTAAAAACTCGGCTGTTGCCTCAACTGTTGGTTATGTCGAATTAACCAAACAAGCAAACCAATTGCTTGAACATGCAGGCCAACCTTATGAATCATTCATTGCTATTACATTTGGATATGTAATTATCAATGTCGCTATCATGTTTGCCATGCAATATATTGAGAAAAAAGTGCGACTTCCTGGCGTATTAGGAGGTAAATCATGATCGATTTAGAATGGGGTCAAATCCTGCCTAATTTACCTTATATCATGCGTGGTATGCTATTAACCTTAGAGATAACCATTACCGCTGTAATTTTTGGTATCGTTTGGGGAACGCTACTTGCCATTATGCGACTTTCACCAATTAAAGTACTACATTGGTTTGCTTCATGCTATGTAAATATATTCCGTTCAATTCCATTAATGATGGTTTTGCTCTGGTTTTATTTGCTAGTGCCTCAACTATTAGAAAAGATTTTAAATCTTCCACCCACAACAGATATACGTTTTGTGTCGGCATTAATCGCTTTTGCTTTGTTTGAAGCGGCTTACTATTCGGAAATTATTCGAGCTGGTATTCAAAGTGTATCTAAAGGTCAAATCAGTGCATCACTAGCACTCGGTATGACTAAAGGTCAGGCATTACGAATGGTGGTTTTACCACAAGCATTTCGTATTATGACACCATTATTATTAACACAAGGTATTATCTTATTCCAAGATACGACGCTTATTTACACCTTAAATTTAGCTGATTTCTTCTATCGTGCGGTTAATATTGTGGGTAATAGAGATGGTTTAATCGTTGAGATGGTATTATTTACAGGAGCAGTTTATTTTGTTATTTGCTTCACCGTTTCACGTCTAGTTAATTATTTTAAGAAAAGGATTACTCGATGATCTCCTTAGAAAATATATCAAAATGGTATGGACAATTTCAGGTATTAAAAAACTGCACAACTCGAGTTGGTAAAGGCGAGGTTGTGGTGGTTTGCGGTCCTTCGGGTTCAGGAAAATCAACTTTGATAAAAACCGTAAATTGTTTAGAGCCTGTACAAAAAGGCAAAATTATTATTGATGGAACCGAAGTTACAAGTAAAGCAACTAACTTAGCAAAGTTACGTTCTAAAGTGGGTATGGTATTTCAACATTTTGAACTATTCCCACATTTAACTATTTTAAAAAACCTCACCCTTGCGCAAATTAAAGTGTTAGGTCGAACAGACGAAGAAGCTCGCGAAAAAGCGCTTAACTTGTTAGAGCGCGTTGGTTTACTTGCTCATGCCGATAAATACCCCGCACAACTTTCTGGCGGTCAACAGCAACGTGTTGCCATTGCTCGCGCGTTATGTATGGATCCTATTGTCATGCTGTTTGACGAACCAACCTCAGCACTTGATCCTGAAATGGTGAATGAAGTATTAGATGTAATGGTTGAGCTTGCTTATGAAGGCATGACCATGATGGTTGTTACGCACGAAATGGGCTTTGCGCGTAAAGTGGCTCATCGGGTTATCTTTATGGATGCAGGTGAAATTATTGAAGATACCTCAAAAGAGCAGTTCTTTACTAATCCACAATCAGATCGTGCTAAAGACTTTTTAGCTAAGATAATTCATTAAGTTAATTATTACAGGGCTTATCGCCCTGTTTTAGTGATTATCCATTGATTTATTTATCATTTTATAAAAAATCATCTGTGTTAGTGCATTTAGAAAATCCATTCAACCATTATTCTGCAACAAACTAACTAAACCACTATGCCTTGGTGTTTGTGATTTAATTGCTTGCAATAAAATTGGTTCAGTAGCATAAATTGACACGTTTTTTCTAGCGCGAGTAATCGCTGTATAAAGCAAAGAACGGTTAAGCAACGGTGAATAACTAGTTGGTAAGATAATATTCACATCATCGAATTCTGAACCTTGCGATTTATGGATTGTCATAGCGTAAGCTGTTTCATGCTCAGGTAATCGAAATGGCGAAAATCCTTTAATAGATCCATCAGCAAACGGGAAATACACACGTAATTTTGAGCTATTCTTTTCAGCCATTAATGTAATGCCAATATCACCATTGTACAGCCCTAATGAAGTACTATTGCGTAAAATCATAATTGGCCGACCAACGTACCAAGCCTCTTTATTTTGCAAGCGAATCAATTTATTTTTGGCTAATAGCAATTCAATTTGCTTGTTTAAACCCTCTACGCCAAAATGTCCTTCTCTTACAGCACAAAGTAAGCGATATTCGGCAAATTTAGCTAAAACTGCCGCAATATCATTAGTGCCATATTGCTTAATAACATTTAAATAATGTTTATAGTGATTAATACTATCATGTAAAACATCTTCATAATCTTGTTGGGATGAAAGTGCATGATATTGGATATCACTTAATGACTCATCGGTTAATAATTTTTTCACGACAGTTGAGCGCCCCTCTTTAACTGCATTAGCCAACAATCCAATACCAGACGATTCGTTAAAACGATAACTTTTTTGTAATAGGCAAATACTGTCCGTGATTGTTGCTGTTTGCTCGCAAGCAGGCACAACATAGCCAGTTAATTGGCTTAGCTCTTTTGCTCGTGACTCGCTATAACCATGCGTAATAAAGGTACAAAGATCACCAAATACCGAACCAGCTTCAACCGATGAGAGCTGATCTTTATCACCCAACAAAATTAAACGTGCAGAAGCGGGTAAGGCTTCAATGACTCTTGCCATCATATTTAAATCAACCATTGAGGCTTCATCAATGACTAATACATCAACATGCAACGGATTATTTTTATCATGCTTGAATGAACGATTATCTGCTTTTGCGCCTAATAAACGGTGTAAAGTGATCGCTTCTGCCTTTATATTTAGTGAAGCAAAAGCGAGTTGCTCAATTGTTTGACTCAATGATTCGGTTAACCTTGATGCGGCTTTCCCTGTCGGAGCCGCCGTAATAATTCGCGCATTGGGCGTAGTTAACAAAATTCCGGCTAAAATTTTAGCGACAGTGGTTGTTTTACCTGTACCAGGCCCGCCCGAAATAATCGCGACTTTACGCGTTAATGCCGCAGCAACCGCCACTTTTTGCCAATCAATTTCAGCGTGATTATCGGTAAAAAGCTGATTAAGTATAGTATTTAAATCAACATCGCAATGTGACTCTTTATTAAGGATTGTGTGATTGAAATATTGAGCAACATTTTTCTCGTCCAACCACATCCTTTGAAAATAGAGTTTATTTTCAATAAGGATAAGCGGAGATAAATTTGTTCCATCACTCACAACTCGACTATTTTGTGCTTGTTCAAGTGCGTTTTTCCAATCTTGCTCGTTTGGTGAGCCTAAGGCTAACCAAAGCTGCGCTTCTATCGTTGATTGTTTTAAATAACGAAGATCTAAGCAAACATGACCAGATCTTACCTCTTTACTTAGCGTTATCACTAAAAAACTGAATCGTTTAATTGTAATATCGTCATTTAACTTTGCTTTATTCGTTAAAAATGCTGCCAAATGAATATCTAGCAAACTAATTTGATTGTCTTGTGTAAATTGGTTTAACCATTCGTTTAACATACTGTATTTTCTGTGATTTACTCATTTATAATCCAATTATATCGTTAACTTTATCTTTTGGATAAGTCAGTTTAAAGCTTAAACTAAGATTTTTATTTTCATTTGGATTCAACTTAAACTGCCACATTAATTGACCGGTTTCTTTATTATAGTTTGCATTATCATATTTGGCCTCATTAAGGACGACTGCCTTATTGATAATATTGGGTAGCTGATCATAAACAACAATATCAATAGGTAGCGATTTGGTATTTTTTACATCAATGGTATAAGCATATTTTTGTGAAATATCATTACCAAATAACGAAGGTTTTGATGTTTCATTAATATTACGATTACGCGATATAAAAATGTTTTTATCTTTTCCTAAAGAGATATCCAATGTTTCTTTTAAATCTTTAGTAGTAATAAAACTCTCACCAATATAATTGCCATCAAAAAATACTGTCGATTTTCCAGGCAAAAGGTCTAATTTATCCCAATCAGTAATTTGTGCTTGTAAGTACACGCTACTATCTAATTTAGGAATGGCAATGTAATGATATTTTGCTTCAACTTCTTTGTTCTGTAACGTAAGGATATTACTTTGGGTATTCGATTTAATGGTATAGGGCAATTTAACCTCAAAGCGCGTGTTAATACCTAAAGTATTGGTTAATGCATTATCATCAGGGCGAACGGATCTTGATACTTTTGCACTTATATCATCATGTTTAGAAAAAAAGAAGCCACCTTTTTCAGAATAGATATCAATATGCCAAGGCAATAAATCAGGCGCCGTTATTCCGTCACTTGGATTAGAAGTCGATAAACTAAAATCGATATTCTGCCAATTCAAGCCACTATTTTGATAAATATCTGCTTTATAAGTTAATTGTAACGGGGAGTTGATATCAGCAACACGCACATCATAAACTGGAACCCAACCAGCTTTATTGGTGACATAAGATAAAGTAACTGGTAATGTCATCTCTTTGTCAGAATAAACCTTGACGATAATTGCACTGTTAGGACTGTTTGTTAATGCTTTGCGTTTATCAATTTTATCTTGACATTGCCTTATTTGGGCATCTATCTGATCAACCTCTTTTTGTCGTTTATTTTGTTCATTTAGTGTTGCGATTAAATTGGTTTTAATGAAATCTAAGGTATTTTTCATTCCACTTAAACTATCATTGTCACTTTTTACTAATAAATCTAAACGATTTCCTTGTAAAAGAGTAACTTGTTCAGATATGGCTTTTAATTGAATATCAGCCGTATCACGTTTTTCATGTAATTGCTGTAACTCTTCAAGTAAAGGCTTAATTTCGTCATTTTGTTTATCATTGTTAGAATAATCTTCATTTAATGACGTTGAGAGTACTTTCACATTAGCATTTTTACCAAATCCCACATTAATTGAATTAGCTCTAACACCATCAGCAATTCCAGTTAATGTAATTTCGCTTTCACCTTTAGTTAACGACACCGTTGACTGCCCTTGCAATTCAGCTCCTTGCAAAAACAGGGTTACTTTATTGAGTGTTACATTATTGCTGGCAAAAACGCTACCAGAAGCGAATGCGATTAAAAAAGCAATTTGTTGAATTTTCATTTTTCTCTTTTATAAAAAATTAATTTCCACCTATTTTAATATCTCATGTTATCAGTTAATTAGGTTGTAGCACAATTATTAATACTCAAAAAAGTATTTATTCTTTTCAACTTAATTGTTATAAATTTTGATTAACAAAAAATAGATATAAGCGTTGCCTTTATTTCCCACTATTGCAATTAGTCGGTATAATGCTTGCAATTTTATTGTAAAGTGGATTATACATGAAAACGCTATTTGCCAGCACATCTCGTGGGCTTGAAGAGTTATTAAAAAAAGAGTTAGAACAAATAGGCTCACCCAACTGTAAAATTACCCAAGGTGGAGTTTATTTTGATGCTGATGAAAAAACATTATATCAATCATTATTATGGTCCCGTTTAGCCTCACGCATTTTGTTGCCAATAGCTGAATTTGATATTTATAGTGATTTAGATCTCTATTCTTGTGTATTTAATATTAAATGGACAGATATTTTTGCGGTCGATAACGCTTTTGTGATCAACTTTGTTGGTGTTAATGAATTTATTCGCAATAGTCAATATGGCGCACTTAAGATCAAAGATGCCATTGTTGATCACTTTTTACGCCATACTAACGAACGCCCCAATGTTGCTAAACAAGATCCAGATATTCGACTTCATGCGTATTTAAATAAAAACCGAGTCACCTTATCTTTAGATTTAAGTGGCAATAGCTTACATGAACGTGGTTATCGTCAGCAAACAGGGCAAGCACCATTAAAAGAAACCCTTGCTGCCGCCATTATTATGCGTTCAGGTTGGCTGAGTGATGAACCATTGCTTGACCCCATGTGTGGCTCAGGCACGCTACTGATTGAAACCGCTATGATGGCGTCAAAAATCCCACCAGGATTACAACGCAAACAATGGGGATTTTTTGCATGGAAAGGATTTAATCCAACGCTATGGAATGAGTTATTATTTTCAGCAAAACATAATGCCTGTAAACCCAATATTCCTTTTATTGGTTACGATAATAATCCTACCGTACTTGAGCGAGCCAAACAAAATGCTATCCAAGCCGGTGTGGGCGATTTAATTACCTTTGCTTTACAAGATGTAACACAACTTACTAATCCATTACCAATGCAAACAACAGGTATGATTATCAGTAATCCACCTTATGGCGAGCGGCTAGAAAGCGAGCCCGCACTTATTGCTTTACATACTGCTCTCGGTCGACAAATTAAACAACACTTTGGTGGTTGGCGATTATCACTATTTAGTGGTGCACCGCAACTATTAGATTGTTTACAAATGCGAGCAGATAGACAATTTAAAGCCAAAAATGGCCCTCTCGACTGTATACAAAAAAATTATGCCATTGCTAAGCGTGATGCTCAACAACCTATCACGAACCCAACGGTGCCGGCTGCCGACTTTGCAAATCGGTTACGCAAAAATAAACAAAAACTGGAAAAATGGGCAGCTCAAGAACAACTTGAATGTTATCGACTTTATGATGCAGATTTACCCGAATATAATGTTGCTATTGATCGCTATAAAGATAAAATAGTTATACAAGAATACGCCGCCCCTAAAAATATTGATCCACAAAAAACACGGCAACGGCTATTTGATATTATCAATGCCACCATGTCAGAACTTAATCTGACTGCCGATCAACTAGTATTAAAAACCCGAGAAAAACAAAAAGGTAAACAACAATACCAAAAATTAGGGCAAAAGCAGGATTATTTTTTAGTCCATGAATACGCCATTAATCGCCAAAAAACCCAATTTTGGGTCAATATTACCGATTATTTAGATACAGGACTGTTTTTAGATCATCGCTTAGCACGCAAAATGATTGGTGAAATGAGTGCTGGCAAGGACTTTTTAAATCTATTTGCTTACACAGGGAGTGCAACTGTTTATGCAGGACTTGGTGGTGCTAAATCAACCACTACCGTTGATATGTCACGCACCTATTTAGAATGGGCAGATCGTAATTTAAAACAAAATGGTTTAACAGGTAAAAAGCACCGATTAATTCAGGCTGACTGTTTGCTTTATTTATCTCAATGCGATGAACAATTCGACTTAATTTTTATCGATCCGCCAACATTTTCAAATTCCAAACGTATGAATAATACCTTTGATGTGCAACGAGATCACCTAAAATTAATGGCGGATCTAAAACGCTTGCTAAAACCTAATGGCACTATCCTCTTTTCGAATAATAAACGTGGTTTTAAGATGGATAGCAGTGGTATGCAAAATCTAGGACTTACCTATCAAGAAATTACCAATAAAACGCTTTCGCTTGATTTTAAACGTAACAAGCAAATCCACTGCTGTTTTATTGTGAAGCATCAATAATTAACCGCCTACACGGCGGTTAATTCCACCAAAAAACCTCAATAAAATCAATAGGTTTTCTGAACGTTTTTTACAGCGGTAACCATGCCTAAACAATGCAATATTGAACAATACATCACAAGCTAAATCTTTAAATCCTAGATTTGAATTATCATTACATATTGGCACTACGATATAAATAAAAATTATTTTATGGTTAGTTGCTCTTACGCATTAATTAGTTGTTTCTGTTACTACATATATCATAACGTCGCTCCTAAACCAAAATAAATCATTTTAATATTACCTTTCTATCTACAAAATATTACTCTATCTGTGTTAAATCACTCGTTGTTGTTGCTGTGCGGCTGCCGTTTAAAGATTACGGTGAAATACAAAGTGCATAGCCAATTTGTTCTGTTATTGGTTCTGAAAATATCAATCCATAAGCATCAACTAAGTAGTAGTTATCATTCTTATGGCGATTATTCGACCAAAATTTTCTATAAATATGACGATCTAGCCTAAAAACATCAGAGCCCCATTCTGGAATGATTCCCCCTCCAAGTTGTACTTTAGAGAACCCTTCTTTGCCAGTAGGGTATCCTTGATGCCAATTTAGCTCAACATTTTTAACATTGGTTAATTCAGGTACAGTAGGAAGGCGGTACCCAATGCTTTCACAATACTCTCTACTTTCTTTAAATGTTCGTTTACCATCCTCTAATAAAATAAACCATTTGTTAATTGTAAAGCTATATATAGGTTTAGTTTGCGCTTGATCAGCATAAATAATAAACGTTGTGGGAGAAAACGACGTATTTGGCTGCCCTGCTTTTGGTCCTAATAGCGTAATTGTCGCTTCATTAGGGTATTTACAGTTAGTATATTGAGTCTGGGTAATATCGAGATATGATTACCCAGTAATAGATTTATTGTAAATAGTTGTCTACGTAAATGAAATCACTGCCAATAGATAACATATTGATTATTTTCAAATTAAATAATTTCTAACTCTTTTAACGATAATTTTATAAATGCATAAAAAATAGGTGCAAAGATTAAACCAATCACACCAAAAAGTGTTTCTAAAAATAGCATCGCAATTAATAATTCACAAATGCCTGCATGAATTTTTGTTCCAACTATTTTGGCATTAAGTACATATTCCATTTTATGAATTAAAATTAAATAAACAATAATCGCCATCGCAACAGTGAATGATACTGTAAATGCAACAACAAAGATTAATGCGTTAACAATTAAGTTTCCAATAATTGGAATAAGTCCAAAAACAAATGTGGCTAAGACTAAACTTTTGCTAAACGGTAAATGAATACCAAACACAGGCAGAATAATAAATAACAAAATAGACGTCATTATTGTATTAAATAATGCAATCACAACTTGTGACATAGCAACATACTGGAATACTACAACTAATCGGTTTAAACTTGCTTTTAGGGCTTTAGTTAGTGGTCTTTGTTCAACTTTGTTGTAATCAACGTTACGTTTATTTTCTTTATAACCAAGAATTAACCCAATAATCATTCCCACAATTAATATGATTAAATCGTGAAATACTTTTTTAATGATAGATTGTAGATAGAATATATGATCTTTAAGATAAACCATTATCGTGGATTTAACTTCATCTAAATCATCTGGCAAATAATGAGTAATACTTGGTGGAAGACTGTTTATTACATTGTTTACCACTAATTTCATATTTGTTAACGTTTCGGTAGGATGCTTAGCCATGTCAACAAACCAAGCAAATAAATACCAAAAACCACCAATAAAAATACCAATAATCAGAGTCGTTAGGACTAATACAGAAACTAATTTTGATCGATGGCTAAAGCGCATCATTTTTCGTGATAGAAAATCATCTAATTTCTGAGTTAAGGTATAGGTTAATAAACCTGCAATCACTGCAGGCATTAAATGAACTTGCATTAAAATAATGAAAAAAACAGAAAATAATGTAAGACAAAAAAGTCCTAATTTTTGATTATTATCAAGTATCATGGTCATTAATTCCTTTCAATAAATAGCCGATTAACTATTGATTTTTAACCTTAAATATTAACATATTCTTTTTTTGCTATTTGTGCTAAAAAAATCGATAAAATCAAGGCGATTTAAAATAATTCTAAAATGTACTTCAAAACATAACATTAAGTTCAAAAAGAAAGCGATTATAACAGAGGATAAATTATACGTCTGCTTTTTTGCTATAGTTAAATACACCATCCTTGTACAGAATGGCATTGCATAACGATAAGGTAGAAAGACTATGTTAGAATGTTGTAGCAACCTTATATTTACTCTATGATAAATATTGATTTATGTAGATAATAAATATGTTATCTACATATGTACTAGCTCAAACCTAATCTGACAGTTACCAGTTTTTATTGGGTGTCTGTCAGGTTAAATCTGGTTCAGATTTTTTCTTCCCAGATCCGTTTTCCATCAAGCAATGTTTCCATTGGTGTTCGACTGTAAATACCCCAAACTTAGTACACAACTCACGTAGAAAATTAAGCTGCCTGTTTTAATGTTTTATATTCGAGCGGTGTCATGTTATTTAATGCCTCATGTGGTCTTTCGGTGTTATAAATCGTTAACCCTTCTTCGGTTATTCTCCTTGCTTGTGCTAAGTTGTTAAGAAGATATAAATCGAGTACTTCAGTACGATAGGTACGATTAAATCGTTCAATATAGCCATTTTGATATGGGCTACTAGGCTCTATATAAACAATGGTTATACCATGTAATTTAGCCCAGTTGGTAAAGGTTTTTCCTGTAAATTCAGGTCCATTATCTACCCGTATTTTTAACGGGTAACCATGATACTCCGCCAATTTATCCAAATAACGAGTCACTCTCCCTGCGGGTAAACTCACGCCAATATCAATGCCTAATGCCTCACGGTTAAAATCATCTATCACATTGAAGGCTCTAAAACGACGTTGATTGCAACGACTATTACTCATAAAATCCATTGACCAACATTCACCTTGTTTATTGGGAGCCAATAACTTTTCTGGCTCCCGAGGTGGAATTCGTTGTTTTCGTTTTGTTTTAAGATTCAGTTTTAACTCACAATACACCCGATAAACACGTTTATGATTCCAACGATATCCCAGCTTTCTGATTCGATTAAAACACTTAGGAAAGCCCCAGCGTAAATGCCGGTCTGTGATAGCATTCAACACCGAAATAATCACCGAGTCATCCAGTAACTTAGGTTGATAATAGTAAGCACAACGGCTTAAGCCAACAATGGCACAACTCATAGCAATAGTAATAGAATGATTTTGTTGTAGTTGTTGTGCCCACGTTTTATGTGCCCCTGTTGGCACTAAAGCTTTTTTATGATTTCTTCCTGAAGCTGGGATTTTAAGCTCAATTCGGCAAACACCTGTTTAAGCTTACGGTTTTCCGCCTTGAGTTCTTTTAGACGTTTGATGTCTGAAGTTTCCATACCGCCCTATTTTTCCCGCCATTGATAAAAAGTTGAATTACCCATGCCCTATTTACGGCAGAGTTCCTTGACAGGAATACCCGCTTCAGCTTCTTTTAAAATAGCGACGATTTGATTTTCAGTCATTTTTTCATCATTGAATCCTCTTTTACTTTTATCATAGAGAATTTCCTACTTTTTGGCTGTACTATTTTAGGGGGTAGCTACAATTATTGGGGAAAGGTCAATTTTTCTTCAAATTACTCAGTAAATTATTTAAAGTATTTATAGAAGTTAATAAT